>JAXZEJ010000239.1:0-1649 GCA_037424205.1 bacterium
CCCCTCTCGGGACTTTCACCCGCTAGAACGTGCCCATGCCGAGCACACATGAAAGAGGCCGCATTGCCGCGGCCTCTTCTCTATCCGGGATTTCAGTTGAGTCGGTTAAACAGATTCTTCGGACCGAACAGGTCTCGATACATCGGCCAGACGCAGGCTTGAGCGATCGTCGTGATGAAGATCGCAATGATCGGCGTGATGTACGTCGTTGCGCCGCCAAGCCCGGCGGCAAAGCCCGCACCGATCGTGAGAAAGACAGCGGCGCTTGTCAGCAGAACGAGCAGGAATCCGGTCGTGAAGCATGCGGAGAAATTCTTCAGAATGCCGAAGAATGAGTAGAAGAAGCTCTTGCCGGCGCCTTGGCCTGCATCCGCAATGAGAAGCGGAGCAAAAAGCGTAGCCATGAAGAGCGGAATATAGAGGACGAGCACCGCTGCGATGCCTGCTACAGGGAGGTGGGCCGCGACGCTGCTTGCATCAATGACGCCTTCGGACATCTTCCATTGCGAGATTTGATCGGCCGAAAGAAGCTGGAAGATGAGCATGATGAGCTCAAGCACGCCGGCGCTGATGAGGCCTACGGCGATGAGGTGCAGTCTCATGCCTTCCTTTTTGAAGACGGCAAAAAGCGGCGCGTATGTGGGCAGCCTGTCGGCGAGCGCTTCGCGTGCGGCAAAGCCCGTGAGTACTGCTCCGAACGGCATCCAGACGCCGGCAAGAATCGTTCCGATGATGGGCAGGCTCGAGAGCAGGCCGCTCACGAGAACGTAGAAAATAACGATGCCGACGAGTCCGAGCGGTCGGTTTTTGAGAGCGCGAACACCCTCGCCAAACCAGCGAAGGCCGTCGGCGGAATTGAAAGATTGTGCCATAAGAACTTGAGTTTACCAGCCGAGCTCAATGAACTTGGTTGTGCCGAGCGTGCTCTTGGAGTTGCCCGCAGGCGAGGAGTCGATAGGGCGGTCGGCCCGGTTCTCGATGCGATAGGGAATCTGAGTGGTGCCCGGCGTCACGACATATTCTGTGACGCGGTTGTTTTCGTCACGGACTTCGTCGATCTTCGTCTGGCGGTCGAACTTGGGCGGAATGTGGCCCTGAGCGCGATCCTGGCGGGCCTTTTCCATCTCGGCCTTGCTCGGCAGGAGCGGATTGGCCTCCTCCTTGGAGGACTTGCGGACTGCAGTTTCGGGCTGTGGAGCGGTTTTTGAGATCTTGACGTCGCCTGCATACGGAGGCGGCGTGTCGTTGGACGCCGAAGGCGCCGCACAGACGGCGGCTGAGAAGGCGATGAGGCAGAGAGCGGACAGGCAGTTTCTGATTGTTGTCATGACGAATCCTTTGCGCTTAATGCGGGCGCTTCCTGAGAAGCTGAGCCGCGTTGAGGGGCGGAAGGTCGATTGGGGCGTCAAGCCCAAAGGGGCAATCGACATGCGCCGGCTGGACCTCCTGCGGCGCATTGCTGCCCTTTCGCTTCAATTGTGCCACGGCGCGGCGTGCAGAGGCGACTGGCGAAATGTGTCTGCATGTACGTTCCGTCGTCGGCTGTTCAGAGAGCGAGCGTGACGGACTGCTTTTTCGGCTATTCTTACGGCAGTCGATTTTTTCGTCCCATTTCATTCATATCTGCAGATACGGTTTACGACATGTCC
>JAXZEJ010000240.1:0-2850 GCA_037424205.1 bacterium
GTCGATGTCACCACTCTTCATTGCCTCACCATTCAGGTTAGTTTTGGACCTGCTGCTCCGCCTACTTCATGCGAATCGTCGGCCGTCTGACCTACAAGCAGTACTGCCTCCTCTTCACGATCGTCTCGTTCCTGATCGGCATGTTCGGCCTCAAGACCATCATCGTCTCCACGATCCCGGTTCTGATGTTCGTCTACCCGCTCTGCGTGATCCTGATCGTTCTGCTCTTCACGGACAAGCTCTTCGGCGGCCGCCAGTGCGTGTACGCCATGACCACCGCCTTCACCTTCGTGATGGCTCTGGTCTCCGGTCTCGAAACCGCCGGCGTGAACCTCGGCGCCGTCTCCGAACTGATCAAGGCCTACGTCCCGTTCGCCCAGTACGGCCTCGCCTGGATCCCGTTCGCCGTCACCGGCTACGTCCTCGGCCTCGCCTACAAGGCTGCGGTTCCCTGCAAGAACTGCTGCCAGGCAGCCTGATAAAACTTCAACGGCGCGCTCTCTTCCCGGCGCGCCGCTTTAGCCCGGCCCCGACTTCACCACGAAGCGGGGCCTTTTTTTATACGTGAAATGATTCGATGCATGAGCGCCGTTTCCGATAGACTGTGCTCTCAATCCACCAACAAGGACATCCTCATGACCGAATCCGCCCTTCCCGGCCTCATCGACAATCCCGGCGCCGCCGAAATCCACCTCATGAAGCCCTTCTCCGACCTTTTCCTTGAGGGCGGCCTGAAGTATGCCAAGGGCCCTTCGGACTGGTTCACAGCCGACCCCGCCGCCGCAGCACGCGCGACCGGCATGACGCTTTCGGTCCGTTCACTCGCCGACATCGAGACCGTCGAGGATGCACCGGGCTTCTTTGAGAGCCTGCTCGCCCTTGAGGCGGATGCCTTCATCCTCACCGAAATCGACGTGCCCGTGCTCGCCGCAGGCCCCGACAAGGCGGACATGCGGGAAATGCGCGACGTTGTTGCAGCCGGTCTGCATGCGCTCTTTCTGAAGCAGCCCCGATTCGTCCTGCTCACCGGGCTCACGAGTCTCGGCGAATCTCTGGCACAGGGCGCAGCCGCCTCGGAACCCGTCGTCGCCCTGCCCGTTGAAAAGGCCGAGGACCTCTTCACGCTTTCCCATGAAACGCTCGGGACGGTCTACGGCGAAGCGCTCGCGAAGGCCGCCGAAGCCCGCGGCATGGTGCCCGACCTCGTGATGATGAACCTTGACCGCCACGCCGGGCTCGGCGTGCGCTATGTTCGTCCGTTGGTTGAGGGCTGGCTCGGCAC
This sequence comes from bacterium, assembly GCA_037424205.1. Taxonomy (GTDB): domain Bacteria; phylum Pseudomonadota; class Gammaproteobacteria; order Burkholderiales; family Burkholderiaceae_F; genus Sutterella. The sequence continues at coordinate 1,283 of JAXZEJ010000240.1, forward strand.
CGGCAGGGCGGAAGCGGGCCCTCTTCTCCCCAAGGCCTTCCTGCACCCGGGCATCCTCCAAAACCTGATCGAGGCGGATGTTCTGGATCTGAAGAACATGGCGCTCTTTCAGACGCTTCCCGACGAGCCCGAGCAACGCCGCTTCCACGAGCTCCTCGGCGAGCTCCTTGAGAGCCTCGGATTCTGGACCCCGGTCGTGACGGAAGAAAACGACAGTTCCGACGACAAGCCTCTTCCCGATTACGACTATGCGTCCGCCTTCGGCATCAAGGCGCTTGCCGTGATGGAATTGAGCTTCGTCATGAGCCCCGACGCCGACTGGGCCACGCCCGCACGCGAACTCGTTCGGGCCATGTGGGAGGGCGAACCCAACGCCGCGCTCGAGAGCCTCGGCGCCGTTCTCGAATGCATCGAGGATCAGGAGGCCGACATCGACATCGGCGGGCTCTCCGCCGCCTGCCTTCTTGCGCTTGACCTTGACCTCACGCGCGAGGTGAAAGAAGAGGAAGGCCTCGACATCATCAATGTGCGTCTTCCGGGCGGTCCGTCCGAGCTCGTCTTCGCACCCGACGGCGTCGATCCGGCAGAGCTCGGCAGCCCCGACGGCACGCCGCGAATGGTCCTGACCATCCTTTAAGTTTGCTCGCAAGACTTCTTCAGCCCGGGCCGGCGGAACACTCGTTCGCCGGCCCTTTTTGATTGCAGCGCCTGAAATGATTTTTGCTCAAAAACTCCCTATCGTTATGTTCTGTAAACATTGACTTCGAGTCTGCAACAAAGCGAAACACTGAGTCTTCCTATCGCCGCAGAATATTTTCAAAGGGTTCAAAATGAATTTATGACCCAATGCGTCCGTCCGTCGCTTCGTGCCCCCGAACCGGCAGTGCCGGAGGCAATATCAAGAAGATCAAGATCATGAAGATTCATCCCTACACCATTACGCTCGATAAAAACGAACGAGAGGAGCTTCTGAGCATTCTTTCCACATCCGGCATCGATCCGAGCCTTCACGCCCGCGCCACGATTCTGAAACTGCTCGACGAGGGCCTATCCGCACCGGAAATCGCCCGGGAGGCTTCGGTCGCACGCACAACCGTCTATTCGATTTCGAACCGCTATCGCCAGACGGATCTGAAGAGCACGCTGTTCGACGGACGAAAGGCCGGCATGCCGCGCCGCATTCCGCTCGAAGCATTCGACTGGGTCAGAAAGACCGCGGAGACGGCGCCGCTAAGGTGCGGCGTTGAAGCGGAACGCTGGACGATTTCCTCTCTGCAGGAATACGTGCGTAAAAACGGTCCTCTGCACGGCTTTCCGGAGCTCTCCAAACTCTCGCGCTCGTATCTCTGGCGCATCTGCAACAACAAGCTCTCCATGGAATCCGAAGAACATGCGGCGAAGCGCCTTGCGACCGACGACTCGTCCACACGCATGATCATGATCCGTCATTTCACGGTCGAGACCGAGATGAGCAACGGCCTATGGAAGGTCGTCTCGACCGACGATGCCGCCACGCCCGGACCCTGTGTCCGGGATACCGTTCATCTCATCGTCGGATTCGATTCCGG
>JAXZEJ010000241.1:0-1110 GCA_037424205.1 bacterium
CCACGGGCTATGCGATGGAATACACGAAGGCTTCTGAAAAGCTGGTTCAATTCGTGGAGCAGGCAGCTGAAAAGCTCGGTCATAAGAAGCCCGTGTGGCTTTCCGTGGGCGGCGCTTCCGACGGCAATGCGCTTTCCGGCGCCGGCCTCGGCGTGGTTGACGCCATGGGCGTGTGCGGAGGCAACCTGCACAATCCGGAAAAGGAATTCGTGGACCTCACTACCGTCACGCCGCGCATCCGTCTCGGCCAGAAGGTGCTTGAACTGATGGCTCAGGGCATCTGATCCCGTTGAATAACTGAGAATGAATTCGCCCGACCGCTTCTTCGGCAGTCGGGCGAATTTTTTCGTATGAACCGCGTACACGCGCGCGAAGTCATCGTTCGTCACGCGAACAACGAAAGTCGCCTCCCGTCTTTGCGAAACGGGAGGCGATTCTTTTTCCGGCGGAAGCGTCCGTCGGACGCCCGGTCATTGGATCAGTAGGACGTGTGGTCGAAGACGGCCTTCTGCTGGGTGAATTCAAGCAGGCCCGCAAGGCCGCCCTCGCGGCCGATGCCGCTCTGCTTGAAGCCGCCGAAGGGCGCCGTCACGTCGCGGGGCGCGTCGTTGACGTAGACGTTGCCCGAATGGATTCGGCGCGCGACCGCAACGGCCTCGGCCTTCGTCGGGGCGTGCACGTAGCCCGAAAGCCCGTAGGGCGTGTCGTTGGCGATGGCGACGGCTTCGTCGACGGTGTCGTAGGGAATGATGCAGAGGACGGGCCCGAAGATTTCTTCGCGGGCGATGCGCATGGAGTTGCGCACGTTCGAGAAGATGACGGGCTTGACGTAGTAGCCGCGGGACATGTCGGTGGAGACGCCGCCGAGAACAAGGCGGGCGCCTTCGTCGATGCCGCACTGCACGTATTCGGCGATCTTTTCAAACTGCGCCTTGGACGACACGGGGCCGATGTCGGTGCGGGGGTCGGTCGGATCGCCCACCACGAGCTTTGCGGCGAGTTCGGAGAATTCGGCTTCGATGCGGGCGAGGTCGCGGCGCGGGACGATGAGGCGCGAGAGCGCCGTGCAGGTCTGGCCCGCGTTGTAGAAGATCGAGCTCAGGATCTTGG
>JAXZEJ010000242.1:0-1125 GCA_037424205.1 bacterium
CAAGATAAACGTCGCCGAGGTTCTTTCGGGCAAGGGCGAAGTCGGGATTGATGCGAAGCGCCTGGTTGAGGTGCTCGAGCGCATGCTCGAGATTGCCCATGCCGGCCTCGATCACGGCCAGATTGTTGTAGGGCTCGGGAATTTCGGGGTAGTCGCGCACGAGGGCCTGAAGTTCGCGCTCGGCTTCTTCGGTGCGGCTGAGGTTCTCAAGCGCAACGGCCTTCATGAAGCGAAGCTGCGGATTGCTGCTGTTCTTCCTGATGCCGATGTCTGCGAGCTCAAGCGCCTGAGCGGGGTTGCCGTCCTTGAGAAGCTTTTCGATTTTGGCCGGGAATTCGCTCGGGTGCATCTGCTGGGCAAGCTCCTCCATCTGCGAAGCGGCCTGGACGGATCCGAGGGCGAGCGCGAGGAGAGCGGCGGTAATGAGGCGTCGCATTGTGGTTCTTCTTTATTCTGAGTAGGATGGGATTGTCGGCGGAAAGGATGACCGCAGATCCCGACTTTCGGCTAGACAAGGCGTGAAAAACGGCCGATGGCGCATTTCGCGTCGGCACCGAGGGGGCGGGGCGGCTATACTTCCTGCAGCGAAGTTTTGTCTGCGCAACATTTTAGCCCACCGGGACATTCCGACGAACAATTCTCGCCGGAGGGCCCGGCCGGCGCCACAGATGCTTACAAAATTTGCGGGCCGCCCGCCGTTGTCGAAAACGGCCGGAAGCGCCCGCGCGCAGACGCCTATCTTTAAAGAGTAGAAGGACTCCTCACCCATGGCACTTTCGATCTATTCGACGCTCAGCCGCACGCAGGCTCCCTTTGCCCCGATCGAACCCAACCACGTTCGCATGTACGTCTGCGGCGTGACCGTCTACGACTACTGCCACATCGGCCACGGCCGCACCTTCGTGGCCTTCGACGTCGTTCGCCGCTGGCTCGAAGCCTCCGGCATGAAGGTGACCTTCGTGCGCAACATCACCGACGTTGACGACAAGATCATCCGCCGCGCCGCCGAGCGCGGGATCACCACGACCGAGCTCACCAACGAGTTCGGCCGCGCGATGCAGGAGGACATGCTTGCTCTTGGCTGCCTGGCACCCACGTACGAGCCTCGCGCCACGGACTACATCC
>JAXZEJ010000243.1:0-1113 GCA_037424205.1 bacterium
GCGATGAAGGCAAGTAGAAAACCGGTGAGCACGCGGCGAACGGATGTCATGACAAGACTACCTTATTGAATGAGAAAAGTATTAAAAAACGTCTGAGTCTCAGACGGCACGTCATTCTACACCTGCGTGCCGGCGCTCGTGTAAAAATGACGGAAGCCTCATGGATGACTGAGATGTTCCGCCGATTTGCCGCCAATGATTTACCTTACGCCTTCTTTCGGCCTTCCCTCATGGCGAGGATGAAGACGGTCGCAAAAATGAGCGCGGCGCCGATGCTCTCGACCGGCGTGAAGGCCGTGCCGAGAAGCAGGACGGAGAGCACCACGGCCGTTAGCGGCTCGAAGGCGCCGAGAATGGTCGTGACGGCGGGCGGCACGAAGTTGAGGCTTTTCAGGTAGCAGACGAAGGCAAGCGCCGTGCCCACGATGATGATGTAGAAGTATCCTGCCAGCGCCTGCCACGTCCAGACGGCCTGAATGTCAGTGGGCGGATACACGAAGAGCGCGCCGGTGCCGGCGATGAGCATGCCGAAGCCCACGACGGCGTTGACGCCGATCTTCTTGACGGCATTGCCCGGCTGAAGCGTGCAGAAGGCGCCGCAGGCGGCGGAGGCCAGGCCCCAGAGAACGCCCGAATACGAGAAGTTGACGACGCTCATGTCGCCCTTCGTGATGATGAGCACGACGCCCGTCGCTGCAAGACAGAAGGCCAGGAGCTCGAGCAACGAGACGGGCTTTCTCGTCGTGGCCGCAATCCAGCCGATCACGAAGAGCGGGCCCGTGATGACCATGATGGCCGCCGTTGCCGCGCCGGCGTCGCGAATGGCCAGAAAGAACGTGAACTGCGTTGCCAGAACGCCTATCCCGTAGATGACGACGTCGCGCAGCAGCACGAGATCCGAGAAAAGTTTTTCGAGTCTGCCGCGCTCGGTAAGGAGCACCATGATCGTGAGGAGCACGCCCGCTCCGAAGACGCGAAGGGCCACGAGGTCCTGAGCCGAGAAGCCCTGCGTCATCATGACCTGGGCGGCGACGCCCATCGATCCCCAGCCGAAGCCGGCGATGAAGGCAAGTAGAAAACCGGTGAGCACGCGGCGAACGGATGTCATGACAA
>JAXZEJ010000244.1:0-5471 GCA_037424205.1 bacterium
GATCTATAGAACTTCGCCATGCTTGTACCGCCGCTATCCTCCGAAAGCCGGATCCGCAACGATGCGCCGATTCCGGCCAGCCTCATGCAGATTTCCGCCATTCTGCAGAAGGCTCTGCCGCCCGCCGATCATGCTTTTGCGCTTCGTGCGGCGCTCGAAGCCCATGCCATGGGCGCGAACGAGACCGTCATTGCGGCAACGGCCGCCGCCTGCGGTCTTGACCGGGCGGGCGACGACATTGAGCCGCTCCTCACGCTCGACGAGCTCGCCGCCGCATCCCGCATCTCGATCGGGCTCATCGACGTGCGCGCTGCCGGCATTCCTTCGGAAGCGGTGGCCGACGGGCTGCTGGCGATTGCCCGCGTTCGCATTCGCGAGCTGCTGGAGAACGCTCGAATCAACGGCGGTCCGGACGACGCCGCACTCGAAGCGCCAGACGAATACGTGGAGCCTTTTCATCAGCTGCTTCTCGCCGCCGGGCAAAGGCCGGGCGCGGGCGAGCTCAGGGATGCGCTTCGCACCTGGATCGACATGCTCGAGATCGAACCCGAGTGGATGCAGAACGAGCGGCCGGCCTATTGGGTGATCGGACGGCCGGGAGACCGGAATCTGGAGATGCTCGCCGAAATCTTCCGACGACTCGGCTTTTCCTTCGGCAAGATGCCCGACGAAAAGGGTCCTGCCGGCCTCAAGCCCGTGCAGGGGCACCACATGCTCACCGTGAGCGCGCCGATCTCCAAAGCTGCTTTTCTCGGACGCCTCATGACGAGCATTGCGGCGCATTATTCCGATATTTTTGTCAGGCAAATGGATCGAAGCCGGGAAGGACGGCAACTCATTTGGGAGCGCACAAGAAGCAACATCTGTGAAAAGGGCTTTGCCTTCAAGCGCATCGAAATCTTCTCCAACCAGGACGTCGATCCGCTGCCGGCCGTGCTCGATGCGTTCGGCATCGATCCCGCAGCTTGAGAAGGCCTCGCAAGGAAAAAGGCGGCAGCCCGAAGGCGCCGCCTTTTTCATTTTGGCGTGCAAACGAAGCATCTGCGTCGCTCATGCCTTGTCGGCAGGCTTTTCATCTGCGGAAAGTTCGCCGGACGGTTCGGCAGGCGCTTCGGCGGCCGCTTGAGCCTGCGAAGCGTTCTGCCTGGCCATCTCGCGTGCGCCCCAGGCGTCGAGCCCCTCCTTCACCGAAGCCCATAGTCCCTCAAGGCGGGCGAGCCAGCCGTCGATGCGGCCGGCGAGAGCCTTGAGAAAAGCCTTCAGGTCCTCAGGCGAAATGATGAGGATGAGAGCAAGCGCCACCGCCGCGAGAACGATGCCGTAAAAGAAGAGCGCGGCCACGGCGACAAGCGCGGAGACGGCCAGCACCGTGACGAGCACGGCGAGGAGAATCTTCAGGATCTTGGTCGCAAGAGGATCGTTCTTCATGGGCATGGGGGACGGACGGTGGATGATGCCTTCATTTTAGAGGACGCGGCGGTGCTGCTGCAGGTGCAGGACGAGGAGCGCCATGAAGGCGGCGCCCGCCCAAAGATGCAGGCCCGCCTGCTTCACGCCGAGCGCGCCGACGGAGAGCGCCAGGGCGCCCAGCATCGTGCGGTTCTGCAGCATGCGGGCAGCGCGCCTCGGGCTGCGCACGGCCGTGGCGGGCATGAGCACGCGGGCGGCGCTGCCGAAGGCGGCGACGCCGGCAGACTCCACCCTGCCGGCCGCACATGCGGCGAGATCCGCCGCACGGGCGACGCAGCCGCAGTGCTTCGCCGAAGAAGCCTCAGCCTCCTCGGACTCGGCACATTCCTCTTCGCCGGAGCCGAAGAAGAAAGCGGCATAGCCTTCGACGGCTGCCAGGAGATCCTCGGCCGTCGTTTCGTCCTTGTTCCAGGTGATGAGGAGCGAGCCCACGCGCGGATTGACCGTTGCGCCGGTCACGCCGGGAATGGCTTCGAGCATCCCGCAAACCTCCGTGCAGGACTCGGCGTCGAGCCTGAAGAGCATGGGATGACGAAGACGGGCGCGGCCCGGAAGCAGGCTTCTCACGCAGTCGCGAATATCAGCCATGGTTTTCTCCTTATGCAACGCCCGCGGCTTCGAGCGCGGTGACGGCGACGCGCGGTGCGCCGGAAGCCGTCGCATCATTGCCGCGAATCACGCCGCCGAGGCGGTTGAACATGTCGGCCACGTCCTTCTGAAGCTCGGCTGCATAACGGGTTTCGCCGTCGTAGTGGCCGAGTTCGGGGCGCATGGCGTTGAGGCAGACGCCGATCGTCGTGGCGTTGTGCAGGAGCGCCGAAACCGCCGGCATCAGGATGCCGGTGAGGCCGCCCGCGAGGAACGCCGAGTTGAGACCGACGGAGATGCAGACGTTCTGACGAATGCGCTTCATCGTGGCTTCGCCCATGTCGAGCGCAACGAGCAGATACCTGAGCGAAGGCGCCATGATGACGTCCGCCACCTCCTGCGCGATGTCCGTGCCGTCGCGCATCGTTACGCCGACGTCCGCGGCGCTCAGCGCCGGGCTGTCGTTGATGCCGTCGCCGATCATCAGCACCCGGGCGCCCGCGTCCTTGAGACGCAGAACCTCCTCGGCCTTGTCGGACGGCAGCACCTGCGCGCGATAGGCATCGATGCCTAGGCGCGCAGCCACGGCCGCAGCCGTGCGCTCGTCGTCGCCCGTGAGCATGACGACCGTCTTGCCGCGGGCATGAAGCGCGTCGATGACTTCGGCTGCCTCCTCGCGTATCGGGTCCTCGATGCCGAGCACGCCGATGAGGCGGCCCGAAAGCGCAACGTAGAGCACGGTCTTGCCTTCGGCGGCAAGACGCTCGACATGCGGAGCGGCCTCGCCGCAGGCGACGCCCTCGTCGTCCTCAATGAAGTGGCGCGACCCCAGAAGCACGGTTTCGCCGTTGACCGCCGAGCAGATGCCGTGGGCAACGACGTACTTGACCTCGGCGTCGTGCTGCTCGTCGTGGTGATGAAGCCCCCTCTCCTCGGCCGCACGCACGATGGCGCGGGATACCGGATGCGGGAAGTGTTCTTCAAGACAGGCGGACAGCGTGAGAAGCTCGTCCTCGGACATGCCCTCGCAAAGAGAGACAACGTCGGAGAGGCAGGGCGTCGCATTGGTGAGCGTGCCCGTCTTGTCGAAGACGACAGTATCGACTTCGGCAAGGGCTTCGAGATAGCGGCCGCCCTTGACGACCACGCCGCGTGCCGTGCCTTCCTTCATGGAGGAGAGGATCGCGAGCGGGGTCGCAAGACGCAGCGCGCAGCTGTAGTCGACGAGAAGCACGGAGACCGTGCGGGTCAGATCGCGCGTCACAAACCAGACAATGGCGGCAAGCGCAAAGTTGAAGGGCACGATCGCATCGGCGAACTTGAGCGCCTTGCTCTCGATGCCGGCCTTCACCTTCTCGCTTTCCTCAACGAAGCTGATGATCTGCGAGAGTCGGGTGCCGTCGCCGATGCCCGTCGGACGAATGCCGATCTCGCCGCTTTCGACGACGGTGCCGGCAAAGACCGAGCCGCCCGCAGTGCGGTGCACGGCCAGGGGCTCGCCCGTCATGGCGGTCTGATTGACGGCGGCCTCGCCGTCGGCAACGACGCCGTCAACGGGGATCACGCTGCCGGAGCGAACGACGATGACGTCCTCGGGCGTCACGTCGGTCAAGTTCTTCCGGCGAAGCTCGCCGCCTTCACGAACCCAGACGACGTCGCATTTGACCGAGAGCTGTTCGGCGAGCGACGCCATCGACTTCTTGCGCTCATAGTTCTCGAGCATTTCGCCCATGCCGAGAAGCAGGACGAGAAGCCCTGCCGTCTTGAAGTCCCGGCGAAGGAGCGAGACGATGAGCGCGGAGGCGTCAAGAACGGCAACATTGAGATGCCCCTTGAAGAGCTCGGAAAAGCCCTCGCGAATGATCGGCACGGCGCCCAGGAAGGTGTTCGCGGCATTGGCGATGAAGGGGAGAACCGGACGCAGGAAGACGTAGCGCGCAAGCGGACCGAAGTCGAGCTCGGCGTCGTCCGCCTTGTAGTTGTTCGCCTGCAGCGCGCCGCCGGGAGCAGCCGTCTTCGGAGCGGCCAGCGCGGGCGCAACGCGGGAAATCAGGCTGTTCATGCCTTCCCCGGCAAAGCCCAGAAAGCGCATGACCGGATAGAACAGGTCCGAAAGAATCGGCATGTTGGCCGCGCCGGAATGCACGGCCTTCGAGACGCCGCGTACCAGACGGTTTTCGGAAAGCACCTCGATCGCCTGAGCGGCGCGCGTGGGGACGACGCGGCGAACGACCTCGTCGGGCGAGAGCACGACGGGACGGCGGGGTGCGGAAACAAACGCCGCGCGTTCGGCGCGGCGGATCGGCGGATTGACGGCAAGTCCGGCGAGATATTCAGCCAGCGCGGTCCGGGCTTCGGCCGTGTCGTAGGTCACGATCACGGAGCCCGTTCTAGGGTTGGCGGAGACGCCCGTAATGCCGGCAATGCCGGAGATCTGTTCGGCAACGAGCGCAGCGGAGGCATGCGAAAGCGCTTCCTTCGTACGCCAGCGCTGGCAGTTGCCGACTTCATGTACGAGATGAAAAAGCATAGGCTTGTGCCTATTGATTCAGGATCAGGCGGCAGCTTCGGCCGTCTTTTCTTCGAGCTTGGCGGCAGAGGCCTCTTCGGCGCGGGCCTTCTTTTCCTGGGACTTCACCTGAGCTTCGGCGACGGCGTCGGCGATGTCCTCCTTGGCGCTTTCAACGGCAGAAAGAGCCTTTTCCTTGATGTCGATGCCGGCGGAAAGGAGATCCGTGGCGAGGGGCTTGACGTCGAGCTTGCCGCGGGTCACGGCAACGGCGCCGAGAGCGCCGAGGACAACACCGCCGAGGAAAAAGAGACCGTACTTCGTCGTTTCATTCATTTTAGTTTTCTCCGCACGCCTGCTTGGGAAATGTCAACGGCCTCCGGCGTGCTGGCCGGCCGTCAAATCGTGTGCGTGTGCGGGCAGGATCATCCGGGATCAAAATGCTCCGCACGACCCTGCGCATTTTATATGCGAACGGTTCTCATTGTCATCGAGAAAGAGCATTTTTTAATGATTTATCACCTTAAATCAACAAATATCGCCTCTCTTGCAATCATTCCGTTCACGAAGTCATTATCGTCGCCTTTTGAATTCCTGAGCAGCAACTAGGTAAAAAAAAGCACGAAAGGCCGTCGAGAAGACCCTTCGTGCCGTTGTTTTTCGAGCGCATGCGCCTGCGAATTGCATCCGGTCAGCGATGCCGCGCGGAGAGTCTTTCGGCAAGCGTGTCGCCCTCCCCGGTTTCCCAGGCCGAGGCGCCCGCCGAGGTGCGCATGACGATCGAAGCGGCCTGCACAGGCGAGGCGAGACTCACGTCTCGAACGAAGGTCCAGACGCCGTCGCGCTTTTCAAGATCGCCCGCATCCACGAGGCGCTTGATGGCGTCTCGAAGCGGCGCAATAAG
>JAXZEJ010000245.1:0-1328 GCA_037424205.1 bacterium
CGGCCGAATTCGTCCAACTTGCCCGCTGCGAGCAGTTCGTTTTATCTGGCGAACGAGGATACGCGCGTCTTCTGATCAAGCTTGTACGCGTCGCAGAGTTCCTTTACAGAGGCGAACTTGCGAAGTGCGCCGGACTTGAGAATCTTCTCGGGCACGCCCGGACGAACGACTTCCATTTCATCGACGCCGTTCTGGTCGGAAATGGCCAGAGCCTTCCCGCCGCGGTTGATGACGCCGAGGATGGCGTCCGTGCAGACCTTGCGGTCGCCGAATTCGTCAACGAAGCGGCGGCCGCTCTTGGAGTCGACCCAAACGCCGTAGAGACTGCCGGCGATCGTGGCAAAGTGGCTGGCCAGGCCCATGCCTTTTTCAACGGGCGAGCAGGACGGCAGGCACTGAATCCAGTCGGCCTGAATGACGTTGGCGCCGATGCGGGAGGCCATGCGCAGGCCTTCGGCCGTGGCGCCGGGCTGGTTTGTCGTCAGGAAGGCTTCGCCGAGCTTCGGATCAAGGCGCTTGCGATACTTGACGTCTGCGCCGAAGCCGCCGAAGGCAAGCACGATGCCGCGCCTGACGCCGATGGTCTTGACCTTGCCGGATTCGGGCTTGCCGAACGTCCAGCCTTCACGCACCTGCACGCCGGTTACGCGGCCGTCGTCTTCGCGGAAGATCTTTTCCATGTAAACTCGCGTGCGAAGCGGAACGCCCATGGCCTTGAGCTTGGCGGAGCAGGGGCCCAGAATGCCCTGGCCGGTGCCTTGCTTCGTCACCATGCAGCGCGCGGCGGAATGGCCGCCCTTGCCGGTCAGGTGGGTGTTCCATTCGACGCCCATCGACGAACGGGTCCACTCAAATGTTTCGGAAGCCTTTTCGCAGACGAAGCGAATGAGTTCCGGGTTGCCGAGGCCCTGGCCGATGCGGGTCATGTCGGCCATCAGCTTTTCCGGAGAGTCTTCGATGCCCTGTTCCTTCTGAACACTGGAGCCCGGAACGGCAAGCATGCCGCCGGATATCGAAGAGTTGCCGCCGAGGAAGGCCATCTTGTCAATGACCACCACCTTTGCGCCCGATTCTGCGGCGGCAAGAGCGGCAGCCATGCCGGCAAAGCCGGAGCCGACAACGAGCACGTCGGTCATTTCATCGTACTTGCGCTTCGGCGCACCGGCGGATGCACAGGCAACGGTCGGCACAAGCATTGCCGAGGCGGCGCCCAGAACGGCGCGGCGGGAAACATTGAAGTTGGTCATGCAGATTCTCCTTTTTAATCTGATGTTCCCAAGCGGCGGTCGAAGATTCCTGCTCGGGCACAACGTTTCAATCGTAGAACC
>JAXZEJ010000246.1:0-6603 GCA_037424205.1 bacterium
GCCCGCTTTTTCGGAGCACCCGATCTTCACGCCATGGAATGGCATCAGCTCACCTACGACCACGTGCTTGCCTTTCGCGAAACGAAGATCCGCGAGGGCCTCTCGCCCGCCACCGTCAACCTTCAGCTTTCGGCGATCAAGATGACCGCGAAGCAGGCCTGGCTCAAGATGCTGATGCCTCTTCAGACCTATATGGCAATCAAGGAAGTGAGGTCGGTTCGCGGCGAGCGCATCAGCAAGGGCCGCGCCCTCAAGCCTGCGGAATCCGGCAGGCTTCTCAAGGCCACGGAAGAGGACGGCAGCCTTCGCTCGAAGCGCGATGCCGCCATCATTGCGCTCGCCATCGGATGCGGCCTTCGCCGATCCGAGCTTGCCTCCCTTCTGATGGAGCAGGTCGACTTTACGCGCCGCGCCATCACGGTTCGCGGCAAGGGCAACAAGGAGCGCCGCGTGGCGGTCGGAAAGGCCGTCTGGCAGAGGCTTCTGACGTGGCTCGAAGTGCGCGGCGACGATCCCTCGCCCTATGTCTTTCTTGCGCTTCGACGCTACGGGAAGATCTGGAGAAACCATTCCATTTCCTCCTCGGCCGTCTACTACATTCTGAAGCAGCGCTCGCACGAGTCTGGCGTCGAGGACTTTTCGCCTCACGATCTGAGAAGAACCTTTGCGACCCGTCTTCTCGGCGCCGGCACGGACATCAACCTCGTGCGCAAGGCCATGGGACACGCGTCCGTCCTGACCACGCAGCGCTACGACAGGCGCGAGGACGAGCAGGTGGAGGAAGCCACGAGGAAGCTCGTCATCTGACGACGGAGCTGAAAAAAAGCCGGCGCCTTCCCCGGCTGGAAGGCTTCCGGCTTGATTGTCTGAAGAGGCATCCGCGTCAGAACATGCGGGAGAGCGTTTCGTTTTCGCGTCTCAACTGCGCATCCTCCTCGGCCTTTTCCTTGAGGATTCGCGCAAGCTCGCTCTTGAAGGTGTCCTTCGAAATGAAAAGGAAGGCAATCGGAGCACCCGGGCGCTCGTGGCCGGTCTCGACGACGGCCATTTCGTCATCCTGCCAGTAGTGATTGACGGAACCGCGGTTTTCGTAGCGCGCGACGGGGCTGAGCTTGGCGAGCTTGGCGCGCATGGCATTGACGCCCTCGCCGTCCGCGTCGTAGCGGACGATGAATCCGAGTCCGCCCTCAAAGCGCTCGACGGAGAGCGTCGGACGGCCCGGGATGAGGAAGCACGGAGACTTGTGTCCGAAACCGTCGGTCCTCACGAGCTCGCCGTTTCCTTCAATGCGGCAGCCGGCGGCTTCGGCCTTGGCCTGCGCAACTTCAAGTTCGGTCTTGCCCGGCGTCAGAATGCCGAAAAGTCGTCCGGCCTGCGTGCGGGCGGCCTCGCGGGCGCGTTCCTGACGGGCCTCGACTTCGCGGACCCGGTCTTCCTCAGCCTTCCGCTCGGCCTCAGCCTTGGCCTCGGCCTCCTTGATCATGCGCTCCACGCCGTCGTAATAGGATATGGGCTGAATTTCGATTTCGTAGTTGCGAAGAATGCCCATTTCCCTGAGGACGACGGTGCGGTCTCCGGCCTTGAAGACCCAATAGGTCGCCTTGTGACGACGGCCCGCGGTGACGAGCGGCTCGCCCCAGCGGCGCTTGAGCGCGCCGAGAAGCGCATTGCGGTCCACGTTGGAGCCTCCGTCGATTTCAATCACGTCACGGCCGTCCTCCTTGTTCTGGAAAAAGACGGTGACGGGGAAGCAGTTGGCAATGCCGCGGTCGTCGGGCAGAATTCGATAGAACCACCCGAACGTGTGCTTCATGACGTCGTTGGGATCCGCGAGGCTCCGGTTGTTCACGCGATAGTGGCAGCCGAGGTCCGTGAGACGCATGAGGAGCTCCGTGTGCGACGTCTTTTCCGGCGTGTAGATGCGATTGATCTGATCAAGACTGCGCATGACGGCGTCGACGCCGGAAGCGGCGCAGGCGCAGGAAGAGGCAAGCACGGCCATGAGGCCCGCTGCGATGACGGGAAGAACGGAGGCTCGTTTCATGAGGATGGGTTGTCTCAAGACTAAATTCCGAAGAAGTTCGTTCCTGAATTATACGATTCGGAAAGACAACAATCCGAAGACTCCGTCCGGAACCTGCCGGCCCTATTTCCAGGATTATTTGGGATTCGCCGCAAGACCTGCGGCAGTAGTGGTTTCGGCAATCAAGAGGCCGTTTTCGTCGTAGACCGCGGCCAGACCGGCGAGCCTCCCGTCCTTATATTCGGCAACGAGCGAAGGCTTTCCATTGGCGTGGTATTCCACCAACGGTCCGTTGAGAACGCCGTGCCTGAAGGTTTCGAGGCGCAGCGGCACGCCCTCGGGCGTAAAGCGGCGTCTTTCGCCTTCGAGAAGACCGTCCTTGTAATGCGCCTCGTAGAGGACCTTTCCCGTTTTGGGCGACGTGCAGACCTTGGGGCCCTGGCGCTTGCCGGCCGCCCATTCGACAAAGCAGACGGGCTCCCTGCCGTCGAATGTCACGCTGCGTCCCTCCCTTACGCCGTCGATCACGGGCGTGATGGCAAGAAGCCCGCCATGTCTCAGCAGGCGGTCCGTTTCCGAAATGCGGCCGGAAAAAACCTTTCCGTTCTGCCACATCAGGCCGCCGCGGTTCTCAAGAATATCCACGGGTTCGGAAGGCAGCATCAGAAGAAGCTGATAGCGAAACGGCCATGCAGCGGCCAGCACGAGGCATGCGCCGATCAGCGTGACGGTAAGACGGCTCTTGAACATAAAAAAACAGAATTTCAAAATGCAATCGGGGCGCCTGCATGAAGCGCAAGCGCCGTTTTTCCTAATCCGCCAAATCTACCGTCACATGATGGCAGGCTTGGCCAGACCCCTTCATTAATCCCGTACCGTCTCGCCAACCATGGCGGGATCGGAGAAGGTTAGGCATTCGCTCTTCCTTTTGTCAGCTGGTTAAAGCTGTCAATCGGAAGTCAGCCGCGCTAACGGTAGGTCGGAGACTGCGCTTTTGGCACAGGCGACTTTCTAAACGCGTAGGGCCGCGGCCATTAGCCGCAAACCCGTCAGATTTGGGATTTTTTCCGCACTGCCTGCGGTTCACCAAACATCAAGACAGTCGTCCGAGGCTCGTCCCGCCATCTATGTACGCACATTGCATCGCTGCAATGTTTGCTGCGCCAACTCAATGGGGGTATTGACATGCTTAGCACGTCCCCTGCCCTGAACGGGGAATCCGGATGCCGGATCTTTTCAACGGTTGTGAGTGTTAATGGGATGGGTTATTTCTGTTGTTGCCTCCATGGTTGAATTGAACGAGTTCTCATCATAAATCAGTTTTCAAATTCACGTACGCCTCGCATTTTTTTCTGAAATTTACTTCGGAAGCGGCGTGATGTTGTGTGCCTTGCAGTAATTCTCGTAGTCGTCGCGATGGTGCTGCCAAATGTCCGCCATCGTGCTGTATCGGTTGAAGCGAGGATCGTGTGCTCTCAGCAGAAGCGCCATGGCGGCCTTTGCATCGGCATGCGCCTCCGTTGCGCAGTATCGGCATTTGAATGCATCGCCATGACGGTTCGATCGGACCGTATAGCCGCATTCAAGGCACGTCTGGCTGCTGTAGGCCGCAGGTACGCGGAGCACGCGCACGCAGCGCTCGGCCGCCTTGAATTCCAGACGTTCAAGCAGCACGCCGCGGGTCCAGTTTGAGAGACGCCTGCGCCAGGCCTTGCTCAAGCCGGAAAAGCTGAACATCCGGCCGAACGCCTCAATGATGAACACGGATCCCGCATGCATGGCAAACATCTGATTGAGCGCACGATTGATCACCTTCTTGAGCTCCTCCTTGAACGCGTTCATGCGGGCGTCGAACTTCTTTCGGCCGAGATTGTTTTCACGAATTCTCCGGGCCTTGGCCTCATCGAACTCACGCACCGTCCCGTCCGGAAGGGGCGGCAGCGGACGCGTTTTGGCATAAAGCTTGTTGCGCTTTTGATTTGCATCAAGAAGCCACGAGGTCATGCGCGAAATGACGGCGCCGAATTCCTCTCCATAGCGATTGCCCAGAGCATCGTATGCGACTTCCGTGTACCCGAAGTCAAATGCGATCGCACGGGTGCAATCCGGATCGGCAAGGGACCTTGAGGACTGCTCGCCCTCGGCCATGCGCCGGGAACGGTGCATGCGCAGCTCCGTCAACGGCGCTCCGGTTTCCGAATCTCGTCCGACACGCTCGATCCGGACGGCAGGCTTGTGCTTGATCTCAACGCACATGGCGGTCCCGTCAGGGTTGATTCTTTCCTCGGCAAGATGTTCGCAGCCTCTGACCGCAAGGGTCAGCGTGCGATTGAGCTTGTCCGTGGGCACATTCACGACAATGGTCGTCAGGTTCTTTCGAGCGTCAAAGGAGGCCTTGTAGTCCTTCGCTTCGAACCACATGCTTCGGGACTTTCTGCGCATCATGCCATCCGAATCAAGCGAAATGATCGGCACGACGGGATCCTGCACGGGAGCCGGAACGTTTGCCGATGCCTTTGCAACGGGCAGCAGGATCTCCATCACGGCAGGACCGCGCTTCGGATACGTCAGTCGAAATGTCGGCTTTCGCACGTTTCGGCAGAGAGAAGCGGAGCCGTCTGCGTTTTTGACAAGATCGCGAACGGGCGCCTCTCCGGTAATGACAACCGAGAACTTGAAGCCGCGGCGAGGCTTTCGCACGGTAATCGTGGTTTCGTTCCCGGCCTTGTCGTAGACCGCCTCATAGGACTCACCGTCAAACCAACACCCGGCAGACGATCTGGCAAGCGGCGCGCACGTGCCCGACATGCTCCTCACGGAACATGTCCAGATTCTGACGAAATTTGAACCCGCAGGCGTTTTCACCCACTGAGGAGCAACAGGATTGCCGACAATTTCGAGCCCGGCCTTCCTGCCTCGTCCCCGGACGAAGTGCAGGATCGGCTTGTTTTTCTCCTTGATGTCGCGAACAGTGCCGTTCTTCTGCATCTTCTTGTCGACGATCGGAAGCACGCCCTTCAGGGTCATGCCGTAGGTTTTACCACCGGATGCGCCAAGGAACGAAATGACGGTTTCATCCTTGGCAGCATCGTAGACGGCCTCATAACTCGGTCCGTCAAACCATTCGCTCAGATAAGCGGTCTTGGGCGGAAGCTTCGGCGAAAAGGACGAGACGGCATACTCCATCAGACCTCTCAAGGAATGATCAAGAACCGGAAGCCGTTTTTTCAGAGGAATGGCGATGTGCACAAAGAGGCCGGATTCGCTCCAGACCAGCTAGATCGTCGGCTTGTTCGGATTGTCGACCGGGATGCGCTTCTTCTCTCCCTTGTGATGAACGAACTCGCGGCAGGGCAAACGTCCATTGACGGTGATCGAAACACGGCTGCCCGGCTCGCCGGTCATCAGATCCAGACGAGTCCGATCCTCCGCCTCGAGGTAGGTCACGCTGTAGCAGGACTCGTCAAACCAGACGCTTCGGTCCTCGCCATGATGCGGCGGCTTGCCGCGGCATTCACGCACGGCTGCAATCGTCAAGGCGCACAAGGATCTGGCATGCATTGACGGGGACGGCGTCAACGGGGCGGGAACCGCACCGTCCATCATATCGAAGAATCGATGGCTTACATCACAGAGCATGCCGTTGACGTAGCGCATCTCATCCTGATTGAATCGCGCATAGCAGGCCTTCGCCCGAATTGCCTGCGCGGCCTCCGTCTGCACGAGACGCCACCAGCGCAGGACCGTGCCTGCCGCCTGCTGCAGGGCAACCTTCCAATGACGGCCCTGCAGTCCATCCACAAGAAGCGGTTCGATTCTTCCCGTCAAAAGATTCAAATCGTCATTGAAGATTGCTTGTCGTATCAGACTGTACATGCGCTCCTTGGGCATTGCCGATAATGCCCGCCTGCAAAGCTCTGCCTCCACCTGCTCGCGATCCACGACGATCCGGTCGCGAAGGGTTCGATAACCTTCGCCGATCACATAGCGGCGAAAGGCCTTCATGTCGAGCAGGCGATAGAAGCGGTCCAGCTGCCTGCCGTAGGTCTTGCGAACGTTGAGCAGCGTGGCCCAATCCTTCTTGGAAAGGGTGGTGGTATTGACCTTGGCACGAATCGTCCTCATCGCCGACATGGACGAATTGTCCTGAAAGGCGGAAAGGCGATCGTTCGGCAGGTAGAAGATCTCGTGAGGATCGGAAAAATCAGATAGGAGCATGAGAGTCGCTTGATGTATTCAGTCAACGCGTCCATCATAAAACAACTTTGAAAATGACTCATGCCTCATCATGAATATGCATTCACAGTTTCATAAATGATATTATATTTTCGTTATTCCTATCAACCACAAAAGTTTCATTGAGTTGACTCGACTGATGCCGCAATCTTCTTATTGCGCCCGGAGCGTCTGCCATAAAGACGAGCGCAGAAAACGGTCATAAGCGTGATGACATCCCGAGCTAGTTCCTCCTCAAAAGAGGTGACCTGACTCAAATCCAGGACTAGAAATTCCGTATGCCTGTGCCTGCAGATTTGCCGAATGAGGTTGACGCCGAATCTCAGAAGCCGGTCCTCCTGAAC
>JAXZEJ010000247.1:0-4118 GCA_037424205.1 bacterium
CGTTCAGATTCTTCTGGACGCGTCGGGCTCGATGTCGGGCGAGCCGATGACGCTCGCCAAGGTCGCGTCGCTGCGTCTCATGGAGGCGCTGCGCGCGGTCACGGGCGTCAGGGCTTCGGTCGCGATGTTTCCGGGTCCCATGGACCGCGGAGTCGCATGCGCGGCCGACTTCGAAACGCCTTTGAGCAAGGCGGTGAAACACGTCGACTTCATCGACGGGTTCGGCGCGACGCCGGTTCTTCAGGCGCTCTTTCATGCCGCGATCGTTCTCGATCAAAGGCCTGAGGACGCGAAGATCGTCTTCGTCATCACCGACGGCTGGTTCCCGAAGGGGACCGTCGACAACCTTGTGAAGGCGCTCGAAGAACGCGGCATCGTGGTCGCGATGGTCGGGATCGGCAGGCTCAGCACTCCCAAGGGGAGCGTGACGGCCAAGGCCGAGCACATCTCCGACCTTCCGCGAGCCGTCGCAAAGGTCCTTTCAGGACTTGCGGGCAAGCTCAGAGGAATCGCCGCCTGAGGCATTCCTCACGCCCTGCGGGCGAAAGCCTGCGATTCGACTTGTGCGGCCTGACCGGGACGGACGAAGGATTCCAATCCTTCGCCGCCCGGCCGGCGCCGTTCCTTCCTCATTTTTCCATTTGCTTCGAGCCTCAATCGTTCGAGGCCGCAGCGCATCGTCCTTTTCCTTCAATCCTCCCGCATACGAGAGGACGCCGCTCTGCGCACTTCATCCATCTTCCTTCATGCATCCCACCGAAACAGAATTCCTCACCCGCGCGACAGCGGGCCCCGAAGAGTGGCGCGCGATGTCGTCGGGTCAATCGGCCGATTCTCTCCCGCGCCTCGTGCCCTTGTCGGACACGGATCCCGCCGACGTCATGCTTTCCCATCCGGCGGACGGCCGCCTGAGGGCGATTCTTGCGCCCGAGGATCCGGTGAAGATGCTCCTTCGCCATCGCGCGAGCGTGGAGCAGCTGCGCATGGCAGTCGGATCGAGACGGCTCTTCGAAGCCCATCTGATGCCTGCCATGGCCGGCTGGGCCGCCATGGTGCAGGGGCTCCCGAGGGACGAGCGGGGCTTGTGGTCGGGTGCCGACGGCTTGTTCGAGGCGGGCCTCATGTTTGCTCGAGGCGCGATCAATGCGGTTGATGCACGCGTGATCGGTCCTGAGCTTCCGCCCGGCATTCGCGACGACTGGACGCTTCGGCTCAGAATCGCCGCCGCGCTTGCCGGCCTCATGAGCGACAGCCGCAAGCTGGCGACCCTGAAGCTTGAGGCGGGCGGCGAGGATCCCGCGACGGGGCGCTTCACGATGTCGAGCCGCTTCAATCCGTCGGAGGAAACCGCGCTGTCCTTCTGCGTTCATGAAATCGGACGTGTGCTGAGGCTTGAAAGACATACGGCGAGGGAGGCGGCGGGACGGCTTCCGACCCTCGCTTCGGACGTGCTCCGCCTGGTCGTCCCTCACGATACGCTGGTGTGGCTCGGCTCCGTCGAGCGCGAGGACGGCGAAACGGTGCTGACGGCGCTCAAAGCCGCGGTCACCTATGCGGCGGGACAAACGGAGGCGGAGCGCGTGATTGCCGAAGCGGCCGCGCGGGGACGCGAATGGGCGATCAACCGAAGGGCCGCGCAGGCGGCCGGGCGCGAAGGAAAGAGTCCCTTGCTCCGCGGCTTTGCAGCCGTTTATCGCGCCGAATTCTGTCAGAGGCTCTACGACGGCGTCTGGAAGCTCAACAGGCCCGATTCGCCCGTGGTCTGGGCGGACGACGGGCTTGCCCTGCGGTGGCCCTCGGGCTTTACCGACATCGCGGCTTCGGCGGACGAGCAGTGGCTATTCAGGGACGTCCCGGACGAGCCCGACGTGGCGGCCGAGATTCTGGTTGCCGACGGCTTTGCCATGGCGAACGACGCCGGCAACCCCTTGTGGCTGACGGGGCCCGAAGCGCCCTGCGGCGAAAGCGAATGGCTGAGGCTCGCAGACTGCGACATGCTGGTCGCCAACGCGCGCCGCGCGGCGGACGCCCACGACGAATCGCTCCCGATGCGCTTTCCCGCGCTCTTTGAGAAGCGCCCCGCCCATTCGCACGATGCGGGCTCGACGACGACCCTTCAGGCCTGGGCTCTCTCCATCCCGGAGGCTCTCGAAGGGTCTCCGAAGGTCATGGCCCTGCAGAAGGCGATCGACGCGATCAACGGCAATCATGACGCCCTGATGTTCGTACATCCCGAAGGCGTCTTCGTTCCCGAGACGCTGCTCCCCGAAGGCTGGATCGAAGATCCCGAAGAGGCGCGGGCCATGCTTCGCGTGAAGGCGCTCCCCTTTGTCGAAGGGGTTCGGCACCTGAGGGCGTCGCCCATCCGTCGCGTGCGCATGACGGGCGAGGCGGCCGACGTGGCGCGGAAATACGATCCGGGATTGAAGGGCGTGAGAAACGGCCCCGTGGAGCTCACGGGCGTCGTCGTCAACCGGCATTCTGTGAGGCCCGTCGTGCGGTTCGTGAATGCCGACGGACGGATTCTTGAGGAAACCGAAGGCCACTGGCCGAAAGTGCTCGACATGGCGATGCTCGACCGCGATCCCGAGGCGGGCTCGAGCGCCTGGGAAGCCCTGAACCGGGCCGTGAATTGGAAGCCCCGCCGGGGCTGATGCCGGGAGGATAATAATGAAGACAACAGAAGCCGTCACGAGCGGCGTATCGTCCGCGCGCCTCACGGGCTGGCGTCCCGCATGGGAAGGCTGGAGCGCAGCGGCGGGCTTTCTCGCCGCAGGCTCAACTCTTGCATTCGTGCCCGGCTGGTGGGGTGCAGGAATTGCCGGCGCACTGGCCGTCATGGGCGCGGTCAGAACGAAGGAGGCGCTCGAAACCGCCGCGAGGCGAATTCCATTGGCGGGCTTTGCGCCGTCCTTCATCCGGTGCGGCGACCTAATCCGCATTCTTCGCGAAAAGGGCATGTCCGCTTCAGGAAAGAAGCCGGCCGATGAAGGCCCGCGCAGGTCAGGTCCGGCAGCACGCTATGAGGCGGGGCGCGTGAAGCTCCTTCACGGCATGCGCTTCAATTCGAACCGCGAGGGCTGCGAGGTGACGAATCTCTGGATCGGCCGAGGCTTCGAATGGGGCCCTCAGCACGCGCAGGCGCTCTACGAGCTTGCGGCCACGCCCGTCAAGCCCCTGATTCTCCCCGAACGCTTGAGACAATGGCTGAAAATTCCGGCGCCTCTTCGTGCGGGCGACATCGGCAGTCCCTTCATTCACGGGATCGGCGCGGCGGACGAGGACGACATCGTGAGGCCCCTTTCGAGCCTGGGCGGCGGCACGCTCATCGTAGGCACAACCCAGGCGGGGAAGGGCGTCATGCTCACGAGCCTCATCACGCAGGCGATTCTTCGCGGCGAGCCCGTCATCGTAATCGACCCCAAGAGCAGCAAGCGTCTTCGCAACGCCGTCTGGAAGGCAGCCGAAATCGCCGGACGGCCAGCCCCCTTTGAATTCCATCCCGCCTTTCCAGAAACGGGCGTGCGGCTTGATCCCCTCGGCGCCTGGACGCGTCCCACGGAGCTCGCCACCCGCATTGCGGCCGTCATGCCGCCCGACAGCGGGGCCTTCGGAAACTTTGCCTGGATGGCCGTGAACGTCGCGGTCGAGGGGCTTTTCTACGTGACCGAAAGGCCGAGTCTGCTGGCCCTTCGACGCATTCTGGAGGGCGGCATCGATCCCCTGTTGAGAAAGGCCCTCGCGCGGTCCTTTCATGATGCTGGAATCCGAGACTGGGAGGAGCAGGCGGACCGCATGGACAAGCGCGCCATCTGTCCGCCCGCGCCGAACGCGAGTCCCGAACTTACGGCGGCCGTGGCCCTCTGGGAGCAGACCGTCGGAAAGACCGATGCGGGCGACGCCAATGCCGTGGTGGGCGGCCTCATTGCGGTCTTCAGGCACAATCGCGAGCACTACGCGAAGATCACGGCGTCTCTTCAGCCCGTGCTCTCGATGCTGACCGGCGGAACGCTCGCCAAAAGCTTTTCGCCCGACCCGTTCGATCCCGACGACGAGCGTCCGATCGTGACCGTGGAGCGCGTGGTCGAGGGCGGGGACATTCTCTATCTGGGACTGGA
>JAXZEJ010000248.1:0-2166 GCA_037424205.1 bacterium
GTATCCCTGAAAACCGGCCTGCAGTTCTGCAGGCCGGTTTTTTCTTACGCCTCAAGCGCGTATCATTGAAAGACTGCCTTTTTTGTCGCCCTATTGATAGAGCGATCAATCAACCAGATGGAATAAACAGACATGAAAAAGCGAGTTCTGACCGGCATCAACACCACCGGCACCCTCCACATCGGCAACTACGTCGGCGCTATCCGCCCGGCCATCCGTGACAGCAAAAATCCGGACGTGCAGAGCTTCTTCTTCATGGCCGACCTCCATGCCCTTATCAAGTGTCAGGATCCTGACCGTATTGAGCGAAGCCGTATGCAGATCGCCGCAACGTGGCTCGCAGCAGGCCTCGATCCGGAACGTGTCGTTTTCTACCGTCAAAGCGACATTCCAGAAATTCCCCTGCTCAATTGGCTGCTTACCTGCTGCACCAGCAAGGGACAGATGAACCGCGCTCACGCCTATAAAGCTGCAACTGATGCAGCTGTTGCCGCTGGTAAGGATCCGGACGCAGATGTTTCGATGGGCCTCTTCTGCTATCCCATTTTGATGGCTGCCGACATCCTTATGTTCAATGCCAATGAAGTCCCTGTTGGTCACGACCAACTTCAGCATTTGGAAATGGCTCGAGATGTCGCCACGCGCTTCAACAATCTCTACGCCAAGCCCGACGCCCCCTTCTTCGTTCTTCCCAAAGCTACGGGCGGCTCAGACATTGAAGTTCTTCCCGGCCTTGATGGTCGAAAGATGAGCAAATCCTACAACAACGTGATTCCGCTCTTCGAAGGCGGTCGTAAAGCGCTTGATGAAGCCATCTCCCGCATTGTCACAGACAGTCGCCTGCCTGGCGAACCAAAAGATCCGGACAACACCTCGCTTACCGTTATTTACGATGCCTTCGCCACCAAAGAAGAATCCGCTGCATTCCGCCAAGAACTTCGTGAAGGTCTCGGTTGGGGAGACGCCAAAAAACGGCTTGCCGATAAGATTGATGCTGAAATTGGTCCCATGCGCATGCGCTACGAAGAGCTGATGGCGCACCCGGAACAAATCGAAGCCATCCTGCAGCAAGGAGCTACCCGCGCTCGTGTTTATGCAACGGACCTCATTGCCAAGCTCCGTTATGCCGTCGGTCTCCGCTCCTTCCAGAAACTTGATGCCGCAGACACCACCAAGTCTAAAAAGAAGAAAGCTCCCGCCACGCTTTTCAAGCAATACCGCGAAAGCGATGGACGCTTTTACTTCAAGCTTACGCATGAAGGCACTGAATTGCTCGTTTCCGAAGGTTTCGAGTCAGGTCGCGATGCTGGTCAATGGATTGGCCGCCTCAAAAAGGATCCCACCTTGCTTGCCGAAGTACCGATTCACCTCTCCGAAGGCATTTCTGCTGACGATGTCGTCGCTCTTCTGAAGGCTCTTGCCGAAGAATAACTATCTTTCATTAATTTTCCCAAGCGCCGCCGTAGCGGCGCTTTTTTCATTTTTGAGAATCCGGCGCTCTGTAACCACAAAGTCAAGAGGTTCATCAAAAAACTCGAAAATTTCGTCAGTCACCAGTAGCTCGTCAAAAGCCACTCCGACAACCAATGGTCTCCGATCGCCGCAAGCGGCCAAATAGCGGTCAAAATATCCTCCGCCATAACCCAACCGTCGACACGACTCCGTATACCCAACACAGGGAGCGACTACCATGGCTGGCGACTCTAGTGCCTCCTCGCCAGGCGCATACGAAATTCCTGCACAATCCTTCAAAAGATCTGCGCCTTCAAACCATCTTCTGTAAACCATACAATCCCTGCGCGTTTCCGGAAGATAAAGTAAAGCATCACTTTCTTTCTGCCACCGCCATGAAACCTCAATCAGATTAGGTTCCGAACGAATCGGCCAGTACAGTCCAAGAGATTTGGGCCGAACCTGTTTCAGCAACTCGAGAAAGTTCATCGACACTTCAACATTCAGCTGTGCAGAAGATTCAAACAATTGTTTCCGTCTTGCCAAAAGAGATGTTCGGAAAACTTTCTTTGTTAACCTTGATATAGTCTTTTCCGTCATTTTTTAAGTCTTCATTTCCCTCAAAGTTTTACCGAGCCTTTGCAATGTCGTCCGATGCCGTAAATCCGAAGCTTTTGCTTTCAAGTCTGTTCCTGACGTGATCTCTTGCCTGTG
>JAXZEJ010000249.1:0-2197 GCA_037424205.1 bacterium
GATCTGACACCGTTCGGAAGTCCTCCCGCATCGCCTCGCAGATAAGACGCCGATACTGTTCCGACCTGGCTTGTGCCGGTTCGGACGCAGTTCTTGCGCTCATGCCTGCTGCACGGCAAAGGGCAGCGCCGCCGGGCGGACCTCGTAGGCCTCAAGCCGGCCGTTGAGAAGCCCCACCTCCTCTTCGGTGAACTCGGCTCCCCGAAGATGCCTCGGAATGTCGAGGCAGAGCGCGACAAAGCGCGCGCCGCGGCCGCACACCTCGGCGATCAGGTGGACGGGAAGCGTGCCCACGACGATGTCGCCGGGCTTCACGTCGTCAAGATCGAGCGCATCGACCCAGCGGTCGACGGGCACGCGCTTCGTCTTCATCCAGGAAACGGCGCCGGGATGGCGTCCGACAAAAATGGTGCTCATTGGCTTTGCCGTCCTCATGCAATGTGTTTTTCCATGACGACAGTGTAGGAACCGGGAGAAAACGCACCGAAACCGCAAATTTGCCTTTTCCCGCACCACGCCCAAAAACAACTGCGCCCCGACTCCATCGAAGGAATCGGGGCGCTCTTGAAGGCATTTCGGTTTTTCTCGGTCTTCAGAGACCGTCAAGCCTCATGTCACACCGGGCAGCTCTTGAGGTCCTCGACATGCGGGATGAGCCATGCGGGCTGGCGGGCCTCGGCCGCGCGGATGTCGTCCTCATGCTCGAGCGTGAGGGAGACGGCGTCAAGGCCTTCGAGCAGGCAGCGGCGGCGGAACGGATCAAGCGTGAAGTGCCATGTCTTGTCCTTGGCCGTGCACGTCATCGTGACGAGATCGACGGTCACCTTCATGCCGGGATCGGCCTCGAGAATCCTGAAGAGCTCGTCGACCTCTTCCTCCTGAAGCTTCACCAGCACGAGCCCGTTGCCGAGCGCGTTGTTGCTGAAGATGTCGGCAAAGGACGGCGCGACGATGGCTCGGATGCCGAAGTCGAGAAGCGTCCAGGGCGCGTGCTCGCGGCTCGAACCGTTGCCGAAATTGCGGCGCGCGACGAGGATCTGCGTGCCCTTGTAGGCCGGCTTGTTGAGAACGAAGTCGGGATTGGGCATCGTCTCGGCGTCGTCGAGGTAGCGGCGCTCGTGAAAGAGATGCACGCCGAAGCCCTTGCGGTCGACCGCGAGCAGGAACTGCTTCGGAATGATCTGGTCGGTGTCGACGTTGGCGGCGTCAAGCGGGGCGGCAATGCCCGTCAGAGTCGTGAACTTTTCCATTTTTCGATCCTCCCTTCTCAGATAAAGTCGCGCACGTCGACGATATGGCCCGCGACTGCGGCGGCAGCGGCCGAAGCCGGGCTCATCAGATGAGTGCGGCTTCCGCGGCCCTGGCGGCCGACGAAATTGCGGTTGGAGGTGGAGGCGACGCGGGAGCCTTCGGCGGCTCGGTCGTCGTTCATGGCAAGGCACATGGAGCAGCCCGGAAGGCGCCATTCGAACCCGGCCTCGATGAAGATCCTGTCAAGGCCTTCGGCTTCCGCAGCGGCGCGGACCGCCATGGATCCCGGCACGGCAAGCGCCCGCACGCCGGCGGCAACCTTGCGGCCCTTGACGACCTTGGCGGCCTCGCGGAAATCCTCGAGACGGCCGTTCGTGCAGGAGCCGATGAAGACCGTGTCGACCTTCGCGTCGGTGACGGGAGCGCCCGGCTCGACGCCGATGTAGGCAAGCGCAGCCTCCGCGCCCGCACGCTCGACAGGATCGGCCATGTCGGCCGGCACCGGCACATTGCCCGTCACGGGCATGGCCTGGCCGGGGTTCGTGCCCCAGGTCACATACGGCACGAGGCTGCCGGAATCAATATGGACCTCCTTGTCGAAGACGGCATCGTCGTCGCTCCTCAAGGTCTTCCAGTACTCGACGGCGGCATCCCAGTCCTTGCCCTTCGGGGCGAACGGACGGTCCTTCAGATAAGCGAAGGTCGTTTCGTCGGGCGCGATCATGCCGACCTTGGCGCCCACTTCGATGGCCATGTTGGAAAGCGTCATGCGGCCCTCCATGGAGAGCGCCTCGACGCCGGAACCCGCAAATTCAATGGCGTAGCCCGTGCCGCCCGCGGTCGTGATCTTCTCGGCAATCGCGAGGATCAGGTCCTTGGCGTAGACGCCCTTGGGAAGAACGCCGTCGCAGACGATGCGCAACGTCATGAAGCGCTGCTTCTTCAG
>JAXZEJ010000250.1:0-1924 GCA_037424205.1 bacterium
TACGCAGATCTTGTCGATGGAGCGGAAAAGACAAGAGAGCTCAATATCTTTCTTGTTGATTGCGAGAACGTTGCCGTGACCATCAGCATACCTAAAAACATGCGTGATGCGGCGAAGGACGCCGCTGCGCTTTCTGGCATCAGCTTTACCTCGCTGGTAAAGATGAGCCTCATCGAATACCTGACCAAGAAGGAGAAATAGCAGTGGCGGATAGCGACGATCTCATCAAGGCCGTTGGTGCCAATGTTCAAGAGAAGGCATCTCTCATCTGGGGCGCAGCCGATACCCTGCGCGGCCCTTACAAGCCGCACGAGTACGGCCTGGTCATCCTCCCCATGACAGTCATCAAGCGCTTCCATGACTGCCTCGCGCCCACCCACGACGCCGTCCTCGCCGCCGCCGAGAAATACAAAGCTTTCTCTGTAAAAGACGGCTTTCTGCGCGAGGCCTCCGGCTACCCCTTCTACAACACCTCTAAGCTCACCTTCGAAACGCTCAAGGCCGACCCGGAGAACATCGAGGACAACTTCAGGGACTACATCAACGGGTTCTCGGACAACGTGCAGGACATTCTGGCGCGCATGAAGTTCGCCGACCAGATCGAGCGCCTTTCCGACCCGGATGCACCGCTGCTCTACCAAGTTGTCTGTGACTTCTGCAAGCCGCAGGCCGACATGTCGCCCGACAAGATCAAAGCTGTGGACATGGGCTACATCTTCGAGAACCTCATTCAGCGCTTCTCTGAGTCTTACGACGAGGACGCCGGCGCCCACTTCACGAGCCGCGACATCGTGTATCTCATGACCGACCTGCTCATTCAGGCCGACTCGCACGTATTCGACGGCGACCGCATCACAAAGACGGTTTACGACCAGACCATGGGCACCTCGCAGATGCTCGGCTGCACCGAGGAGCGTCTGCGCCAGCTCGACGCGGAGGCCCATGTAACTTGCTATGGCCAGGAGTTCAACCCCTTCACCTTCGGCATCGCGAAGGCGAGCGCGCTCATCCGCGGCGAGGACGACACTAACATGCGGTTTGGCGACACGCTTTCGGCGGATAAATTCGAGGGTTTCAAGTTCGATTACTGCATCTCAAATCCTCCGTTCGGCGACCCATGGAACCCACAGGCCACAGCGGTGGAGAAGGAGTTCAAGTCTGCTGGCGGCGGGCGCTTCCCCGTCGAGAAGCTCCCGGCAAAGGGCGACGGGCAGATGCTCTTCGTGCTCAACGGCCTGTCGAAGCTCAAGGACGATGGGGTGATGGCGATCATCCAGGACGCGAGCCCGCTCTATAAGGGCAAACCCGGTAGCGGCGAAGACTCCATCCGTCGCTATGTGCTGGAGAACGACTGGCTCGATGCGATCGTGCAGCTGCCCTGTGACTCGTTCTACAACACGGGGATCGCCACCTATGTGTGGCTGTTCAGCAAGGCGAAGGCACCCGAGCATCGCGACCACGTGCTGCTTATCGACGCCTCCCAGTGCTTCGAGAAGCGCCGCAAGGGCATCGGCGACAAGAAGAACGACATCACCAAGTCCTGCCGCGACCTCATCGTCCAGGCGTATTCCGAGTATCGCGACGGCACTTGGACGGGCGTCGGATCAAACGGGCAAGAGGTCGCAGTCGAGGCTCGTCTGATGGAGACGGTCGAGTTTGGTTTCAACCGCGTTGTCGTGGAGAGTCCCGTTGTCGACGAGGGCGGAGAACCCGTCCTTAACAAGCGCGGAAAAATGCAGGCGGACAAGGTCAAGGAGGACACCGAGGACATTCCGCTAACGCAGGATATCGACGCCTACATCGAGCGCGAGGTGCGCCCGTACAACAAGTACGCCTGGGTGGATAGGAAGAAGACCAAGGTGGGCTACACCATCCCGTTCACGCGCGTCTTCTACAAGTACGCCGAGCTCGAG
This sequence comes from bacterium, assembly GCA_037424205.1. Taxonomy (GTDB): domain Bacteria; phylum Pseudomonadota; class Gammaproteobacteria; order Burkholderiales; family Burkholderiaceae_F; genus Sutterella. Next base: position 1,914 of record JAXZEJ010000250.1, read on the forward strand.
CCGGCCGAGAT
>JAXZEJ010000251.1:0-3807 GCA_037424205.1 bacterium
GTAACGGACGTTCACGTCTACGGCCACGACGCCACGCCCGCCAACGTCGACGCGATCAAGGCCCGTCCCGGCGTTCAGTCCGCCGACGTCCTCCTTGCCGTTGGCGGCGGCCGCTGCTGCGACACCGTCAAGACCGCGGCCGACATGATGGGCAAGACCGTCATGACCTGTCCGACCGTAGCCTCCAACTGCGCGCCGGTCTCCGCCATCGCCGTGCTCTACCGCGAAGACGGCTCCCTTCACGGCTACCACTTCGGCAAGGCCTGCCCGGCACACTGCTTCATCAACACGTCCGTCATCATGGACAGTCCCGAGCCCCTCTTCTGGGCCGGCTTGGGCGACGCGCTCTCCAAGCAGATCGAAGTGCTCTACTGCGTGCGCGGCAAGCACCTCTTCCACACGCCGCTCCTCGGCGCCCAGCTCGCCTGCGCCTGCCAGGAGCCGCTTCTGCAGTTCGGCAGGCAGGCCATGGACGACTTCCGCTCGAAGACCATGTCCGACGCCTTCACCGAATGCGTGCTCGACATCATCGTCTCGACGGGCGTCGTCTCCAACCTCGTGACGCACACCGAGTACTACTACAATTCGAGCCTTGCCCACTGCTTCTACAACGCCTCGATGTCCCTGCCCTCCGGCCATGCACACCTGCACGGCGAAGTCGTCTCCTTCGGCAATCTGGTTCTTCTCGCCTATGACGGCCAGGACGAGCTTCTCAACCGCTTCCTCGACTTCAACATGAGCATCGGCCTCCCGGTCACGCTCAAGCAGATCGACATCACCACCGACGAACAGCTCGAAACGCTCGTCAACGCCGCCGAACACATCAAGGAATGGTCTACGGGCGCCGAAACGGCCACCCGCGAGAAGTTCCTCGCCGCCATCCGCAAGGTCGACGCCCTCGGTACGGCCCGCCTCGCCGCCGCGAAGTAAGCGCCTCGGCCTCATCGGCACAAAATTGAAAAGGGACGGCGTCCGGACTCGGATGCCGTCTTTTTTCATCCTCGTCAACAAATGCTTGCAAAAGCGCCTCACCTTTAACGGCCGTACTAAGCTACAGTTGCTGTTCGATCCAACAACTCTCGACCCAAACATGCTCAGCAGTCTTGTCGAGCGCGCCCTGCGCGGAGAACCGTCCGAACGCGCCGATCTCGCCTTTCTTGAAAACTTTGAGGACCTCAGCGCCCTGGCCGACGCCGCACACGTCGTGACCACAAGGTGCGCCTCGCCCGTCTTCAACTTCTGCACGATCATCAACGCCAAGTCCGGCAAGTGCGCCGAAGACTGCCGCTGGTGCGCACAGTCCTCGAAGTGGTCCGGCAACGCTCCCGTCTTTCCGATCGTGCCCGTCGATCGCGCCGAATCTGCGGCCGAACGAGCGCTTGCGCACGACATCCACCGCCTTTCGTTTGTGACCGCAGGCCGCAAGCTCTCCGCCAGAGAACTTCGCGAACTACATCCCCTCGTTGCCCAGGCATCGGGGCCCGGCATTGAAATCTGCGCCTCCCTCGGCCTTCTCACCGAAGCCGAGCTTGCCTCTCTTCACGAAGCCGGCCTCGTCCGCTACCACTGCAACCTCGAAACGGGTCCTAAGTTCTTCCCGAAGGTCTGCTCCTCGCACACGCAGGCCGACAAGGTCAAGACGCTCGAAGCCGCACGGCGCGCAGGGCTCGATCTCTGCTCAGGCGGCCTCTTCGGCATGGGCGAAACCATGGCCGACCGAATCGATCTTGCCGTTGAACTCCGCAGGCTCGAGATCCCCTCGATTCCGCTCAACTTTCTCATCCCGATTCCCGGCACGCCGCTCGGCGACCGCCCGCTCATGACGCATGAGGAAGTCGTGCGCACCGTCGCCGTCTTCCGCCTCATCAACCCGAAGGCCTGCCTCAGGTTCGCAGGCGGCAGACACAACCTCTCCACGGAAACGGCCCGAGCCGCGCTATACGCCGGCATCAACGGCGCCATCACGGGCGACCTTCTCACGACGCCGGGCAGCTCCGTCGAAGAAGAGCGCCGGCTCGCCGTCGAAGCGGGCTACCGGCTCAACTGAGCCGAACAAGCATCACGGGCGCGTCGTCGACGCGCCCGCTTGCAGGCCAGGCAACAAAAAAGGCGCCTTCTCTCAAGCGCCTTTCTGAAATCCCGCTCAACTGCCGCGGGATGCGGATTATTTTGGTCCATCAATCACTTCAGCAGCATGTCGGTGCCGACATCGCAGACGCCGCCGATGCACCAGCTCATGCCCTTGAGCACAAGCGCAAGGAAAATCAGGAAGATGATGAAAAGAAAGATCTGCCCCCAACCCTTGTTGTCTTTGCCTGTGCGCATCTTGAACCTCCAAATTCAACGTCTTTCCTTTCGGTCCACCTTCATGTTATCCCGTTCTTCAATCATTGAACATAGGGATTCCCCTCGTTGCGGCGCCAGCGTTTTTGATAACAAAAGTTGAGTTCTTATCACCTTGTAATATCACGCTGTTCTGCTGACACTTTGTTCCCACACGATTTTGCCAGTGCCGCTTGCGTTTCCTACCTTTTACTGAACAACCGTTTTCTTCCCCGTTTTCTCCTTCATCAGGAGTCGCCCGTCCGCACAATTTCAAGAGAATTCAACAGCTGAATGCTTCCTTTTGGTGAACAACAGCCGCGTTTCGCACAACAAAAAGACGACCCGGGACGAATTCATCCGTCACCAGGCCGTCGCAAGCAACCGAAGCGTTACTTGGCGTGACGCCAATGGAATTCCTCGGTCATCAAGGCGTCGGGACTGCCCTTCCAGGCCTTCCTCAGGCTCCCGGCCAGCGAAGCGCCGCCGCAAATTGCGAGTCGTTCTGGCTCGTCGGCAAGAAGTTCGTCAACCGTCGCGCGGCGCACCTTGCTCTCAAACACTCGCAGCGCAACGCCTGCATTTTCACAGGCTGCCTTCACTTCCTCCGAAAAGCCTTCCTTTTCCAGATCGCGAATGCACCAGCAGAGCACAATCGGGCCATGCTTCTCCTTGGCCGCAGCCTGAAGCCAGGCCATGAAGGGCGCGATGCCGATGCCGGCAGCCACCCAGGTCTGGGGCTTCTCGTCAAAAACCGGACGGAAGGCGCCCCACGGACCCTCAAGCTTGACCAAAGCCCCTTTCGGGACGTTGGGAACGACATCGGTCGTGTAGTCGCCGAGTCGCCGGATCATAAGCGTGAGGCGCCCGTCTGCAATGCCTGCCACGGAGAACGGATGAAGCGATTCGCCGTTTGTCGCCGCGAAGACGAACTGGCCGGGATTGACGCGATTCGCCAGCGGCGTCTCGATCACCCACTTCGTTGTAGCCCCCTGAACGACAGTCTCGACAATCCGGCCTTCCTCGCGAAGCTTCGCGCCCGGTCCACGGAAGAGAAGGATCAGCGCGGCTATGCTGCCCGCGACGGTCACGGCAAGGTTGAACCAGCCGAACGGCATCATGAAGTCGCCGGCATCCATGAGTCGCACGCAGTGCAGCGTAAGGCCGAGAAAGACGATCGAAAGGATCTTGTGAAACTTGAGCCAGTGCGTGTAGCGAAGCGCACGCACGACGGCCAGCAGGCACAGCACAAGCATGGCCCATGTCAGCCACTCTGCCGACGTATTGGCGATCGGGCGAAGCGAAGCCCATAGTCCCGCCCAGAAGTCCGGATTCTCAGCCGCCGCGAAGCGACCCGGGCGCGGCAGATTGAAGAGCGCAAGCACGGGCGAAAAGATCGTCTTCGTGAAGAAGTGCACGAAGGCGAGCGCCAACGCCCACCAGCCGAGACGGCGGTGCCAGACGTAAAGAGAATCAAGCGGCGTC
>JAXZEJ010000252.1:0-1918 GCA_037424205.1 bacterium
CCGAGGGCTTTCGTTTTTTGACCGGTTAAGAAGCCGGCGGTTGCTTGCGCATTACGCGGCGGTGGCCGTGTTTGCGGATTCGCCCTTGATGAGGCGACCGACGCAGTGGTAGACGACGAGGAGAGCCAGCACGATCAGCGCGATGGCGATGATGCCCTGAAGGCCGTGGACCATGAAGACGAAGGTGCCGGCCTTGATGGCGGCGGCGATCTTGAGGAGTGCCTGGACGAGAGCGGTCATCGTCACGACGAACATGACGGTCATCGGGACCCAGAGCATCCAGCCCTTGCGGCCCGTGCTCTGCAGGAACACGGCGAGAGCGGTCAGAACGAGCGCGCCGAGGAGCTGGTTGGCGGAGCCGAAGAGCGGCCAGATGCTCATGTAGCCGGCTTGGCAGAGGAACCAGCCGCCCGCGAGCGTCAGGATCGTGGAGACCCAGGTGTTGCTGAAGAACTTGGCGACCGGGCCCTTTTCGGAGCCGTCGGATGTGGCGAAGAGTTCCTGGAAGCTCATGCGGCCGATGCGGGCCACGGCGTCGACCGTGGTCATGGCAAGAGCGGACACGCACATCGTCAGAATGCAGGCGGCAATGTCCGCCGGAACGCCGAAGGTGTTCGTGAGGAAGCCTGAGACCGCACCCGAGAAGATCTGGAACGGCGTGCCCGAGGGCATCTGGCCGTTATGCGCGGCGGCGCAGACGATCGTCAGGGCAAGGGCGCCGAGCACGCATTCGACGCACATCGAGCCGTAGCCGACGGGACGCATGTCGGCTTCATTGGCGATCATCTTGGAGGACGTGCCGGAGGAGACGAGGCTGTGGAAGCCCGAGATGGCGCCGCAGGCGATCGTCACGAAGAGGATCGGGAAAAGATCGAGCCCCTTGACTTCCCAGCCCACGAAGGCGGGCATGTTGAGCGTCGGGTTGGTCACGCAGACGCCGACCACGCCGGCAATGATCATGCCGAAGAGCAGGAACATCGAAAGGAAGTCGCGCGGCTGCTTGAGGATCCACATCGGCATGACGGAAGCGGCAAGGGCGTAGAGGAAGACCACGACGCGCCACGTGTTCGTGTCGGCATAGATCGGCCAGGCGATGCCCATGGAGAGCATGGCGACCATCATGACGATGCCGACGCCGAGCTGAACCTTGGAGGACGGCTGGCAGTACTTCTGGAAGAGACCGAAGATGATGGCGCCGACGATGTAGATCATGGAGATCGAGGCCGCGGCGGCGTTGGGCATGTTCTGAGCGCCCGTCTTAGTGAAGCCGTTGAAGGTTGCGGCGATCATGTCGGCAAAGGCCGCAATGACGAGAAGCGTGAAGAGCCAGCAGAAGGCAAGGAAGAGCTGGCGGCCGAAGCGGCCGACATACTGCTCGATCAGCATGCCCATGGACTTGCCGTCGTTCTTGACGGAGGCGTACAGCGCCGTGAAGTCCTGAACGGCGCCGAAGAAGACGCCGCCGATGATGATCCACAAAAGAGCGGGAAGCCAGCCGAACATGGCTGCAATGATCGGACCCGTGACGGGGCCCGCGCCCGTGATGGACGTGAACTGATGTGCGAAGACGGAAAGGCGTGATGCCGGTTGATAGTCCTTGCCGTCGTTGCGAAGGGCGGCAGGTGTTTTGGCGTTTTTGTCGATGCCCCATGTTTTTTCAAGCCAGCGGCCATAGAAGGTATAGCCGAGCCAGAGGCAGACGATCGCAACAGCCATGAGTGTGAGACCGTTCATTTGTAGATCATCCTGATAAGGTTGTTTTTATATGTCGGGAAGGCCCGAGGACTTCCCTGATAAAAACTGTAATCGTCTGTTGCAGAGGCGTAACTAGGGTGATTGCCTTATACGCCTTAATGATTAGGTAGAAAGTCCATCGGGTGATCTGCTTAGACGAATTGCCTTGTCCTTGAGTCTTCTA
>JAXZEJ010000253.1:0-6373 GCA_037424205.1 bacterium
AACCAACAGAGACCGTTGGCGCGGCCGGCACATCGGCTTTCTCTTTCAGGACTTCCGACTATTCGACGGCCTCACGGCGCTTGAAAACGTCCTTCTTCCCTTCACTTTCCACTCAAGCACCGTATCGGACGCCCAAAGACGCGATGCCGCCAACCTTCTGAAGCTCCACGGCGTGCGCCCCGACACGCATTCAGAACTGCTCTCAAGAGGCGAAATGCAGCGCACGGCTCTAGCCAGAGTTCTCATGCAGTCGCCGTCCATCATCCTCGCCGACGAACCCACCGCCAGTCTGGATTCGGAACGAGGCGAACGCGCAGTGGACGCACTCGTCAACGCCGCCCGCTCGCTTGACGCCTCTCTTGTGCTCGTAAGCCACGACGAACGCGTGCTCGGACACTTCGAAAAGCAGCTGACGCTTGCTGACGGACACCTCACCTGGAGACACTGATCCATGAACGTCCTCATGCTTCTCAAAAGCGAGCTGCGCCGTCACGCTGCCGTGCTGGCAGGCATTGCGGCCGTCCTCGCGCTATCCCTTTCCATCTCCATCTCCACCGGCATGACGGATCGAATGCTGAGACATTCCTCCGCTCAGGCCGCCGACCGGTTCGACCTTCTGATCGGCGCCAAGGCAAGCCCCTCCTCGCTCCTGCTCGGCGCCGTCTTTCTGCGCGACGAGCCTCTCCCGCTCGTGCCGCTCTCGGTCATGAAGGATTTGGACGCCAAGCACGGCGTCAAGTGGGCGGCTCCCATTGCATTCGGCGACCATGCGGGCGACTGCCCGATCGTAGGCACGACCTCGCAGCTCGTCACCTTCGGCAACAGCATCCGTCCCTCTGAAGGCCGGATCTTCGAAACGCCCTTTGAAGCCGTCGTAGGTGCCGGAACTCCCTACAAAATCGGCGACGACATCAAGATCTCCCACGGAAGAACGCCCGGCATGGGCCACACGCACGATCACGCACGTCTCAAGGTCGTCGGCAGAATGCCCGCAGGCGGAACACCCTGGGACCATGCCATCATGATTCCGATCGAAGCCGTCTGGTCGATTCATTCACTGACGCTCCATAAGGAACTGGAACACAGCCATGACCGCAAGCTTGGCTTCTTTGACGACAACGACTTCAAGAATCTGCCCGGCGTTTCCGCCGTCGTCGTGAAGCCCGCCTCGTTCGCCGATGCCTACCGTCTGCGCCAGCAGCAGTCCCAGCGATCGCTTGCCGGACACGACGGACAAGCCGTCAATCTGATGGGCGTCTTCTCCGGCGAAGTTCTCGTCTCGCTCTATTCGCTGCTCGGCGGCGCCAGCGAAGCCGTGACGATCACGGCGCGCCTGACCCTTCTTACCGCACTTGCCGCAACACTCATCATGGGCATCCTTCTGGGCGAACTTCGCAGGCCAGCCCTTGAACAGCTACGCGTGCTCGGAGCTCCGCAGCGCTACATCGTGAGCCTTGTCTGGTGCATCGTCATGACGGTCGTCGCAGCCGGCACGGCCGGCGGACTCATCATCGGCTTCGCGGGCGCAGAAGCAGCCGCAAAACTGCTCATGTCCGAAACCGGCATCGCAATGTCGCCATCAATGGGCATGCCGGAACTCGTCGCCGCAGGCGCAACACTTTTGGCCGGCGCCCTCTGCGCTCTTCTTCCTGCCTGGCTTGCCGGCAGAAGACCCATTCGCTGACGCAGCCGCCATTTAGGCCGCTTTGACCGCCCGCCTTTCCTTGAAAGTCGCGGGCGTTCCCATTTATGGCCGTCACCAAATATTCATGAAATCTTCCCGCAGACGTCAGCGTCGCGTCACCGCTTCGTCATGCCGGCTTGAAAGAATCCGTCCTGCAGGCTCAAAGCCGCTCAGGCCTGCATGTCGTTGCATGAGCGTGCTCCGCCTTTGATTGCGGATGTTGATTTGCAAAGGAAAATCATGAGTCATATCTCCCGTCGCTCGCTATTCGGCGCCGCTGCCGCAGCCTCCGTTCTCCCTGTTGCGAGCGGCCTCGCCGCCTTTAGTCCCATTGCCGCCGCGGCTGAAGCGCCCAAAAAGGCCCGCACCATTGCGGAAATTGCCGCCATGTCCCCGATGGACATGGCCCGCGAAAGCGCCGTCGTTCAAACCGCCTACGAAATCATCCGCACCGCCGCGCGCCGCCTGCGTGACCCGGACTTGAAGAAGATCGTCCTCGACATTCTCGAGAACCCGTCGCCGACCATTGCCAACGCCGACGAAGGCGCCGTTCTCGCCGCGCTCAAGAAAGCCGGCCTTATTGACAAGAACCGCACGACCGTCTTCCCGAAGTGTTCCGACCGAACCCGTTCGCCGCAGCCCACTTGGAGCGCTCCTGGATCGGGCTACGGCAGCCACCACGCCTATCCGGGCGGTCTTTGCACCCACGTGGCTCTCAACGTCGTCTCCGCCCTATCGCTTGTCGACGCCTACAACAGCGTCGACAGCCTTCAGCTTGACTTCGACCATGCCGTAGGCGGCGAAATTCTGCACGACCTGCACAAGCCGTGGGTCTTCCAATGGGAAGCCGACAATGCCTGCCGCAAGGAGGAAACGCTTGCCGCCACCGGCGAACACCACGTGCTGAGCATCGCCGAATCCATCAAGCGCAAGCTTCCGTCGGAATTCGTCGTCGCCCAGGCCTGCGCCCACGAACATCCGGGCAGCGCAGCCGGCGAAGCTCAGGTCGTCGGCTGGCTGCGCGCCGCCGCCATCATCGCCGGTGTCGATCCCGTCAAGGAAGGCCTCATCGCCGCCGACGGCAAGACCCTTCCGCTGCCGCGCCGCATCGAAGGTTGGATCGTGCACCTCGCCGATCACGACTGGGTCATCTCGGTTCCGGCCTGCCAATGGGTTGTCAAGGCGCTCAAGAAGCTCGCCGAAAAGAAATACGGCGTTCGCGATGATAAAACCTTCAACGCGTTCCGCAACTACGTGCTCTGCAACCTGACGGCCATGCGCCTCTACGGCATCCTCTCCGCCGAAGGCGAAGAAGCCTTCGCCGCCGAAGTTGCCCGCATCGTCAAGGCCTAATCGTCTGAAAACGTCCCTGCAAGACCGCTTGCTATAAGTTGACTTGTTCTGCAATGCCGCATCACGGCCGAAAGTCCGATGCGGCATTTTCCTTTTATGAAAGCTCTGCCGAACGGGACTAGAATGACGCTCCTCTCAAGACAAACCGGATTTTTCTCATCATGACGATCTTTCGCCCCGTTCCCGCCACCGGCTTCATGCCCCTTGCCGCAGCCTTCGACCTTGACCATACGCTGATCGCAGGCGATGCCACCATCGGCTGGACCGAGTTTCTCTATGAGAAGGGCGTCGTTGCCGACCCCGTCTACCGAGAGGTCAACCGACGCATGAAAGTGCGATACAGCGCAGGAAATCTTGACTACACCGGCTGGATTCGCGAAGCGGTTCCGGCTTACTCGGGTCTTGACGAAGGCGAACGCACGACGCTCGTCAACGCCTTCATCAAGGAAAAGATCCGTCCGATCGTCTTTCCCAAGGCGCTTGAAACCATCAGAGCCGCAAAGTCCGCAGGACTGCTCACCATCATCATCTCGGCCTCCAACGCCTTCTTCGTAAAGCCCATCGCCGATCAGATCTTCGGCGTCGACATTGCGCTCGGCACGGAACTCGTCATGAAGAACGGCCGCCTGACGCCCGAAATCTCCGGCACGCCCACCTTCCAGGAAGGCAAGGTTGTGCGTCTCTCCTCCGCGCTTGCGAAACGCGGTCTCACGCCCTCCGAAACGGTCTTCTTCACCGACAGCCGCAACGATCTCCCGCTTGCGCTCGCCTCGGGCGACTGCGAAGTCGTCAATCCGGACGAAGCGCTTCTGGCCGCAGCAGAAGAACACGGCTGGCGCGTGCACAACTGGACGCTTTGATTTCGTAACTTATTGCCGACAATTGAGCGGCTTTAGTACGGTTTCCAGCGAATATTGGGATATAGACCCTAACTGTCATGAGCGGAATACAAACATTGTCAATTCATTTCGCACATGATCGAACACTTCGGCTATATTGCACCCTACGGATCAGGCGCCTTGCAGGAGGCGCTCCGGATCCGCAAGACAAACAGACAGAATTTCAATTGGATCAACAGGATCGCCTTACCATGATGTTCAAGAAAGTTTTTGCAGCTGCCGCTACCACCCTCGCCATTGCCGCCGTCGCCGGCAACGCCATGGCTCGTGACACGCTTCGCGTCGGCACCGAACCCACGTTCGCCCCGTTCGAATTCCTCGACACGAAGACCAAGGAATTCTCCGGCTTCGACATGGATCTGATCAAGGCCGTCGCCGACAAGGCCGGCTACGACGTCAAGATCATGAACATGGGCTTCGACGCTCTGATCCCCGCCCTCACCGGCGGCACGATCGACGTGATCGCCTCCGGCATCTCCATTACGGAAGAACGTCAGAAGAAGGTTGACTTCACGACGCCGTACTACCAGTCCGGCCTCTCCTACCTGACCCGAAAGGCAGACGCTGAAAAGATCAAGACCTTCGCCGACCTCAAGGGCAAGAACCTCGCCGTGCAGATCGGCACGACCGGCGCCGCCTACGCCAAGAATGTCGAAGGCGCCCGCGTTTCCGCCTTCAACACGACGAGCGAAGCCTTCATGGACCTCAATGTCAAGAATTCCGACGCCGTTGTGCTTGACCGTCCGGTTCTCGCCTACTTCCTGAAGACGAAGCCGCGCGTTGCCAAGAACCTTCAGCTTTCCAGCGAAGTGGCCGACGCCGAATACTTCGGCTTCGCCGTGAAGAAGGGCAATGCCGAACTTCTCCAGAAGCTCAACGCCGCCATGGAAGAGCTCAAGAAGTCCGGCGAATTCGCCAAGATCGAAGACAAGTGGTTCGCCAAGTAATCTCCTGTCTCTAAAGTCCTCTAGCCGCGCACGCAGCGCGGCGCGAGGCCGGACTGACCAATATTCCAAAACATCACCCGCAGTCCGAAGCCTTTAGGCCACCTCCGCATTTTTTTTGTTCAGAGCCGCATTCCCCCATGCGGCTCTGAAACTCTCGGGCCGTTCAATCGAACATTGAACGGTATAAAAAAACGGAGCCGTCTCCGGCTCCCATTCCAAGCCCAGGAGGGCCTTACAAATGCACTTCAAGTTCACACGCGCCGGCAAGACTGTCGCCGGCCTCATCATGAGCGCCGCCGTGCTTGGCGGGATTTCCGGCAACGCATTTGCCGAACGTCTCATCAAGGTTGCTACGGAACCGACGTTTCCGCCGTTTGAATTCGTCAACACCCAAACCAATGAAGTGACCGGCTTTGAAGCCGATCTCGTGCGGGCCATCGGCAAGGACATCGGCGCCAAGATCGAATTCCAAGTTCTCAGCTTCGACGCCATCATTCCGGCCATGCTTTCGGGCACCGTCGAAATGGGTGCAGCAGGCTTCTCCATTACGGAAGAGCGCAAGAAGCGCGTCCTCTTCTCCGACCCGTTCTACACATCCGGCCTGTCCCTCGTCACGACGAAGGCCAAGGCAGGCGTTGTCAAAAGCATGAAGGACCTTGAAGGCAAGACCATCGGCGTTCAGATCGGCACGACAAGCCACAACGCCGCCAAGAAGGTCAAGAACGCCAAAATCGTCACCTTCAACACCGCGGGCGAGGCCATTCTCGACCTCTCCATCGGCGGCAGCGACGCCGTGATCAACGACCGCCCCGTGACGGCCTACATCCTGACGCAGCAGCCAAAGCTCGGCGCCCAGCTCGTTCACCAGCCCGAAACCTATTCCGCCGACGACTTCGCATTTGTCTTCCCCAAGAGCAATGCCGCCCTCAAGGATGAGATCAACGCCGCTCTTGCCAAGCTGAAGGCCAACGACGAATACCAGAAGATCTACGAAAAATGGTTCGGGAAAAACTGATCCCGGTCTGATCGCATGCGCCTGACGCAGCGCCGCCGGCATGTTCCCACGAAGGACATGCCGGCATTTTTTTGAGAATGCTCAAGTTTTGCGAAGAGCGGTTAGACATCATTGACGCATATCTGTAAAATTCAGCAAATTTTGCCTTACACTTTTACCATTGCGCCTCGCACCGGTCATCCCCCCCTGAAGAGCGTCCCCCCGCCCTTCGCCCGGAAGCGTTCGCAAATCTCCATCAGCTTAGAGGTCATCCGACATGGAATTTGATATATCCCTGATCGTCAACAGTCTTCCCCTGCTTCTCAAGGGTGCAGGCCTGACGCTTGAAATCACGGCCCTCGCCGTTGGTCTCGGCCTGGTCATCGGCCTTTTCCTCGGTCTTGCACAGCTCTCGAAGTCCGCCTTCCTGCGCTGGCCCGCCAAGGTCTACGTTGACATCATCCGCGGCACACCGCTTCTGATTCAGATCTTCATC
>JAXZEJ010000254.1:0-2043 GCA_037424205.1 bacterium
CGGCGCAACCGTTTCTTCCGACGCTCTTAAGAACGCAGTGAAGGAAGCCGCCGCCAAGGCCGGCGTCAAGCTGGACGGTCCCGTCGCGCTTCTCAAGCACCAGCCAAAGATTCCAGAAACGAACGTCTATGACGTCGTCGTGATCGGTGCGGGCGGCGCCGGCTTCTCCGCCGCGATTACTGCCAGCGACGCAGGCGCCAAGGTTGTTCTTCTTGAAAAGATGCCCACCGTGGGCGGCAACTCCCTCGTCTCCGGCGCTGAAATGGCTGCTGCGAACAACTGGGTTCAGAAAAAACTCGGCATCAAGGGCGACAGCGTTGAGCGCCACTATCAGGACACGATGAAGGGCGGCGACATGAAGGGCGACCCTGCCGTCGTTCGCACGATGGTTGAAAATGCGCTTCCGGCTGCCGAATGGTGCCGAGACGTCGTCGGCGTCGAATTCCAGGAAGACAACCTCTTCTTCTTCGGCGGCCACTCCGTCAAGCGCTCGCTGATTCCGGTCGGCGCCACGGGGCTGGGCTTCATCAGCAAATTCTCCGAAGCCGCCGCCAAGCGCAACATTCCGGTCATCACGAACATGAAGGCTGAAGAGCTCGTCAAGGATGCTTCCGGCCGTGTTGTCGGCGTGAAGGCTACGATGGACGGCAAGACCTACACCTTCAACGCCAGGAAGGGCGTTGTGATCGCCACCGGCGGCTTTGCAGCCAATGTTCAGATGCGTACGGAAGCCAACCCGTTCTACGGTGCAGGCTTCAAGACCACGAACATGCCGGGCGCCATGGGTGAAGGCATCACGATGGCCACCAAGATCGGCGCACAGGCGGTCAACATGGGCCTCATCCAGACCTATCCGATGTGCGACCCGAATTCGGGCGCCATCGAACTGATTGACGACGCACGCTTTGAAGGCGCTATCCTCGTCAACCAGGAAGGCAAGCGCTTTGTTGAAGAACTCCAGCGCCGCGACGTCATGAGCAAGGCCATTCTCGAACAAACGGGCAAGTACTGCTACGCCATCTTCAACGGTGAAATCGAGAAGCGATCCCACGCCATCACGCACCATCAGGACGAAGTTGAAGTCTTCACAAAGACGGGCATTCTGCACAAGGCCGACACGATCGAAGGCATTGCCGACTTCTTCAAGATCCCGGTCGACAACCTCAAGGCCACGATCGAACGCGTGAACGGCTTTGCCAAGACCGGCAAGGACCTTGACTTCAACTACCGCAGCCGCTTTGTTGATCTGAGCACCGGCCCGTACTGGATCTACCGCGGTGTTCCGAGCGTCCACCACACGATGGGCGGCCTCAAGATCAACCCGAAGGCACAGGTTCTCGATGCCAACGACAAGCCGATTCCGGGCCTCTGGGCCGCCGGCGAAGTGACGGGCTGCACGCACGGCACGAACCGCCTCGGCTCGAACGCGTATGCCGACATCATCGTCTTCGGACGCATTGCCGGTGCCGAAGCTGCAAAATAATAGCCTAACCCGATCGACCGCTCAATGGATCTATACTTAGGCTGATCCTAGGCCCGTCATCCTAAAGGAGACGGGCCTTTTCAATTAACGGCAGGAGAGGCAGATGGCCACAAAGGGCGAACAGAGCCGACAGCGCATACTCGAGGCATGCCGCATCATCATTCTCAAAAACGGCATTGACAAGCTGAGCCATGGCACCATTGCCGACATGCTCACCATCACCAAAAGCGCTGTTCACTGGCATTTCCCGACCAAGGACGATCTTCTCCGAGCTCTGATCGAGGACTACCTGCATCATCTTTTAGCCGAGGAAGAGCGCCATGAGGCTCCCTTCATTGCAGCCGGCCTGTCTCCCGAAGACGCCGTCCTGCCCGGCATGCGCCTCTGGTATCTGAACTTCAGGCAGAACCGGCGCGGCTGGATCGGAATCGGCTCTCAGCTTCTGAGCCTCTGGTCCCGCGATCAATCGCTCGTCAAGCCCATTCGCCAGTGGTACGAATCGCTTTACGACAGAATCGAACGCTCCAAAGCCGACACCGTCAAGGGCAACGTCGCCATGA
>JAXZEJ010000255.1:0-7752 GCA_037424205.1 bacterium
TTCCCGTCGCGGCCTTTCTGCATTCTGCTTTTCCAGATTTTTCTTCTCTGCCGCGATCCCGGGCATGAAAAAACCGCCCGCCGGCAGACACCGGAGAAGCGGCTCCTGTTTTTCACGCACCGGCTTTTCTCTGCACGTCTGCCGGTGCTTTGCGCGAATGCTTCCGCCGTTTTCTCGAAGCGCTCGAAACCCCGTCAACCTTTCGGTCGACAGCCGCCGGCCTGCCGCGGTCCTGACCAACACCCGATGCGTCGTCGGCCACGCGGGCGAAGCCGTAGACTGCAAACAGAGCTGCAGCCATGGCAAGAAGCTTGAAGGCCTTCATCATTGATTTTCTCCCTGTCGCATCGGCATGCGGGCAATGCGGGAATGACGCAGGCATTATATCTCTACTCCACTAAACAACCTCTCTCCCGCAATCGTTTTCCGCAACATCAAGGAAACAGCCCCGCGGTTGCCGGATACAACAAGGCCGCCCGTCCGGCGGATGCCGAAGGAGCGGCCCAATGAATCAAGCCTTGAGGCCCGGCGGCTGCCGAGCCTCAGCTGCCGATCTTACTTGCTGCCGACAGCGGTTTCAGCCGCAATGACGCCCGAGACGATGGCCCAGGAATTCATCATGGCGGTCATGGAGTCGGCACCGTTGGCACCGCCAACGACACAGCCAGCACCGAAGAGACCCGGGATCGGCTTGCCTTCCTTGTCGAGGATGCGCAGGCCTTCACCGGCGCGCAGGCCGCCCAGCGTGGTCTGATAGCGAACCTTCTGTTCGACGATGTAGTACGGACCTTCACCGATGCCGCCGGTGATCTGACGGCCGAAGGCGGTGTCCTTGCCGTTCTTGACCATCTTGTTCCAATCGCGAACCTGGGCTTCGAGTCCCTTCGGATCAACGCCCATGACTTCAGCAGCCTTGGCAAGCGAATCGGAGACGGCCATGACCGGACGGCCGTTGTTGACGATCTTCGTCCACGTCATGAGCGTGGCTTCGTCTGGAACGAGCTTGTCTTCGAGGGACTTGGCAACGTATTCCTTCCAGGCCTTGGCGTCCATGACGATGTAGGCGATGTGGCCCGGCTGCTCGACCGTAGTATCGGTCAGCTTGCCCAGGGAGGCGCGTTCGTTCACATAGCGCTTGCCGTCGCGGTTGACGTAGATGGCGCCCGACTTCTTCATCGTGTCGGTCGAGCTGGCCGTTGCGGCGAGGCCATGGCCCGGAACGGTTTCAACGCCCTGCGGATACATCTTGACGAGGTCCATGTTGATGGTGCCCGCGCCGATCGCAGTGGCCATCTTGTAGCCATCGCCCGTTTCGCTGTCCAGACCGTAGAAGACGTAGTTGCTCATTTCCTTCGGCAGCATGCTCTTCACGGCACCGTAGCCGCCGGAAGCAAGAATCACGGACTTGGAGGTAAGTTCCACGGTGTTGCCGGAAGCATCCTTGGCACGGACGCCGACCACGCGGCCGGTCTTGTCGCGCAGAAGTTCTTCAGCACGCGTTTCGAGCATGAGCTTGCCGCCCATGTCGAGGAACTTGCCCTTCATGAGATTGAGGTAATTGACCGAACGGCCCTGCACGCCGAGCTGGCGATTGGCCGAATGGTCCGGATACTGCGTGGCGGCCGGGCCGTACGGGATCTTCAAATCGTAGACGAGCCAGTCGACAACGCCGCCGACGCGTTCAGTAACCTGCTTGACGAGAACCGGATCGTTGCGGTTCTTGCCGACGCGGAAGATGTCCTTCGTGGCCAGTTCGGGCGAGTCCTTCGTTTCATGCAGGGCTTCGCGCTGGAAGCGGGAGCCCGTGGCGATCAGCGTGCCGGCGTTCAGGGCCGTCGCACCGCCGATGACCGGCATCTTTTCAATCAGAATGACCTTGGCGCCCAGGGTTGCGGCACGAACGGCGGCCGAGATGCCAGCGCCGCCGGCACCGACCACGACGACGTCGGCGCTGTCCTTGATGAGCTTCGCGGCGGCCTTCTTGGTCACGACGGCCGTAGCGAATGCGGCGGGATCGCCGCCCGCCTTGCGGATGGCGTCTGCGACGGCGGTGCGGATGCCTTCGCTCGTAAGCGTTGCGCCTGAAACGGCGTCAACCTTGAGGCTTTGAGATTCGACGATGCGGGCGGGCATCTTCTTGACGGCGGCGTCGGAAATGCCGACCGTCTCAACATGCTTCACGACGTTCACGGCGGCAAGCTTGCCGGCATCAACCTTGACTTCAACGGTCACGGGACCGTTGCGGCCCTGGCCGACGCCCGTATAGGTGCCGTCGTTCATCGTGGGAGCTGTGGAAGCGCAGCCGAAGACCGCGGACAGCGCCGCGATCGAAGCAAGAAGCTTGAAGGATTTCATGGTCTTGTTCTCCTTTTTATGGTCCGTAATGGAAGTGCCGCGGAGACGACACAATAGTTTCAGTTTATCGCACCTCCTTTCGCCTGCCCATGGACATTACCCGAGATACAGCAATTTCCTTGTCCAAGAGGCTTTTTAGAGCAACAATCGTCCAACCGAGCAGCCTTCATCCATCACCGCAAGCCAGGATCCGGACCGTCCTGCGCGGCTGCTATACTTTTCTAGGCCTTCCTTCGTCTTTCGACCGCGAGGTCTCTCCCTTACCGTCAAGCGGCACGCCATGCAATTTCTCGAGTACATGCTTCGAACCGGCAGGCTTCAGCCGGTCTCCTGCAAAAAATATGCGGGAGCACTCTACGGCACGCTCTCGCGCCTTGCGGAAACGCCGCTCTCCGAAATCCAGTCGTCCAAGGAATTCGAGCGCATTGCCGACGGCATCGTCAAGCTTGAGTCGTTCGCCACGCTCAACAGAACGGGCAACCACATGTACAGCAGCGCTCTCAGGTGGTACCGCGAATATCTCGAGGCCGTTGAACTCAGCGTTGCGCCGGAGCTCGAGGACATCCGGGCGCTGGAGAGCGACCGCACCATCACGGAAACAGAGCGTCTGGCGCTCGCCAAGGCCCGCGTGGGCCAGGGCCGGTACCGGCAGGATCTCATCAGGCTTTGGAACGGAAAATGTTCGGTCACGCATTACGGCGACACGCGCCTGCTGCTGGCCTCGCACATCAAGCCGTGGTACCTGGCCGACAATGCCGAAAGGCTCGATCCGCACAACGGGCTTCTGCTCACGCCCAACCTCGACAAGGTCTTCGACGCGGGCTTCATCACGTTCGATCCGTCGAACCGCGGCAGGATCGTCTTTTCCAACACGCTGCGAGAACCCGAAGCGCTCGGGCTTTCCGACACGATGTTCGTTCCGGTCGAAGACGAGCGCCTGGCGCACTATCTGCGCGAGCACAAGCGCACGGTCTTCGTCACGGAAAGATGATTTTCAATCCTGCCCAAAACAAAGGCCGCGCATGTTGAAACAGCGCGGCCCTGAGCTTTTTTAGCTGATTGTCCGGCCTTATGCCAGATAATCCCAGGCGGTCTTCACGAAGAGGATGGCGAGCACCGTGAGAATGATGGGGCGAACGATTTTTCCGCCGTTCTTCATCACAAGGCCCGAGCCGATATAGTGGCCGGTGATGCCGAAGCATCCCGCGAGGGCGCCGAGCACCCAGTCGACGTGGCCCGTGGCGGCGTAGAGGACGAGCGCTGCGATGCCGCTCGAGAAGTTGACGATCTTCATCTGGCCGGCGGCGTCGCGAACGCCGAGCTTGGCAGCGGCCGCAAAGCCCAGAAGCATGAACGTGCCCGCACCCGGACCGTAGAAGCCGTCATAGGCGCCGCAGGCGAAGGACACGAGGCCGAGCATGAGCCAGCGCTTCCTGCGCTCCATCTCCTCGCCGTCGTTGGAAAGCGTCTTGTCGCGCATCACGAGGAAGGCCGAGACCGGCAGGCAGATCACCAGAATGATCTGGAAGACCGACGGCGGCACCATCAGGGCAATGCGCGCGCCCACGAGGCTGCCGATGAAGGCGGCCAGCACGGGCACGACCGACATCTTCAGGTCGATGAAGCCGCCGCGGTACAGTCGAACGGTCGAGATGGCCATGCCCATGGCGCTCGAAAGCTTGTTCGTGCCGATGGCCATGTGCGGGGGAATGCCCGCAAGAAGATAGCCCGGCAGCGTAATGAGCCCGCCGCCCCCGGCGATGGAGTCGACGAGGCCGCCCAGAAAGACAAGCGGACAAACGATGAGGAGCGTGGAAAGATCGGGAAGCATGACCTGAAAAAGCCGTTGTTATTGTTTGAGGGATTGAAATTTTATCGCGCCGCAGAGACGGACAGGCGTCAATCCCGCCGAATTTTCATGCCGCCCCCCAGCCTGCAGCCTTCTGCAGAGCCGCCCGGGCTTCGGCCCACGGTATGCGCTCCTGCTCGAGGCGCAGGCGCGTGCCGTACATGTCGTTCTTGAGAGCCTTCCAGAGCGCGGCTTCGCCCTCGCGCAGTCCCGCGCACTCCGCCTCGGGCGCCTGTCTGGGCTCCTCGACGGCATAGTCTCGCCATCGCACGAGCGTCTCCTCGTCCATCAGAACGGAGACCGTGCCGGGGAAGCACCTTCTTACGGACGACAAAATCTGAAGTCCCCACGTGTCGGCATCGCCCCAGTAGACGACCTTCGCATCATGAATCCAGGAAACGGCAAGAAGCTGCGTGACGCTCCTGCCCAGTCCAAGGAAGAGCACCGCTCCGGGCATGTCCACGAAGGCCAGGCCCGACAGCTCGTTTTCGGAAATGAAGACGATCCTCGGATGAAGCGGCAGGGCCGCGATTTCGTCAACGGGCGCCGAAAGATCCGAGAGGCCGTGAAGCATGGCGCGGTCTGCGGGATCGAGAAGCCTCATTCTCACCGGCGACGGCTTCGTCCTGAGGCCGCAGAAGGCCTCGAAGTCCTGCGCTTCGGGAACGGGCTCGCCCGCCTCTCTCCACCAGGCGCCGAGCAGGCTTTTGATCGCCGTCTGCCGCGGCGCCGTGAGCCACTTCGTGTCCATGCCCTCAACCGGCAGCTGCCGAACGTAGAGGCCGCTCTTCGGATTGGCGGCAAGCCACTCGAGCGCCGAGAGAAGAAGCTCGAAGTCGCGGTCCTCCCAGTCGGCCAGCACGCTCCACGCCTGCACGATCTCGGCCTCAATGCCTGCGCGCATCGCAAGAAGCGTCCGCGCTCTTTCAAGCGTCCGATTCCACGTGCGGATTTCTCCGGCGGCGCGGGCGACGTCCTCGACCGAGTCGAAGAACGCCTTGTCGGGCACGGTCTGGCGGCCGCAGGCGGTCCAGTCGCGCGCCGTGATCGAGACCCCGATCCGGCGGGCATCGACCTCAGCCATCCAGGCGTCTCGCCAGGCAAGAACCCTGCCGGGATTGGAGAGAACCTCCCGCTCGGAGGGAATGCCGAGCGGAACGGTCATCGGCCAGACCGAATCGTCGGGCAGGCCGAGACGGCCTGCAAGCCACCTGCGGCACGATGTCTTGAAGCGTCGAGCCGCAATCGTGCGGACTTCGGCCGGGGTCTTCATCAGGCCTCCGTCGCCTGTTCGGCCGGCGTCTCAGCGCCGGCTTCGGGCGCGGCCTTTTCCTCGAGCGCCGTCCAGACGAGGCGATGGATCGCGCCGTCGTACGGGATCGTGAGAACGCTCGAATACTTGCGCTCGACGATGTGCACCACGCAGGCGCCGCCGATGAAGGGCTCGAGCGTCGTAACGGCCTTGTCGGGCGTGGCGACGATCATCTGGAAGCCGAACTGGCGGAAGATGTTCATGGCAAGCGTCGTGAAGTCGCTGTCTGCCTTGTCGAAGGCTTCGTCGAGCACCACGGGCGCATAGGTCGGGACCGACACGCTGTCGCCGCAGAGCTGATAGCGGAGGGCTGCGGCCAGGCAGGTTGTCGTGAGCTTCTGGCGCTGGCCTCCGGACTTGCCGGCGCCGCTGCGGTAGACCTCGACCTGGCGGCCGTCCTCGTCCACTTCCTCGCTGATGAAGTCGACATGGCGGCGAACGTCGAGAACGGTGTCGCGGTAGCGGCGGTTTTCGGGCAGATCCTTCAGGCGAAGCACGAGGTCGGCCAGAATGGCGAATCGCTTTTCGGCTTCGCCGTCCTCGACCTTGACGTCCCAGGCGCCCTCAAGCGCGTCGCGGATCTTGCGGCGGAATTCGACCACATCGGGAAGCATGCGCTCCTGCGTCGTGATGCGAAGGAAGGTCTTGCGGCCGTTCGTCACGTTGAAGGGCACGACGTGCAGGCTTTCGTTCACGAGCTCGAGGCGCTGGAGAATGTCGCGGCGCTCCTCGGTCAGATACTGGCGCAGTTGGGAAAGGTTCTGCATGCTTTGCTGGCGCAGCAGGTCGCGGAACTTCGCTTCGAAGTCGGGCAGACGGTCGCGCTCGAGCGTTTCAAGAAGCTTGAAGTAGTCGCCCGCGAACTCGAGCCCCGCCCCCAGATCGGCGGACTCGGCCGGGAACTGGTCGCGGAACTTGTCGAACGCCGTCGTGACGCGGATTTCCATGTCCTTCGCACGGCCGTCGAGCTTCGAGATGTCGTCGTTGATCTCGCGGGCCACGATGTTCGTGAGATCGTCGATCGACTCGAGCCTGATGTCGCCGAGCCTTGCACCGAAGCGGTCGCCGAGTCCCTTTCGCATGCCGTCGGTCAAGGCCGCAATCTGCGTGCCCCAGGCATCGTGCAGGGTCTGCAGGCGGTTTTTCACGGTCTGCAGCGCGCCTTCCGAGGTCTTCAGATCGGCCTTGGCGTCGGAGAGCTTCTCCTCGACCCGGCTGATGACGCCGCGCGTGTCGGCGATGGCCTTGGCGAGCTCCTTGAGCGCCTCGTTGCCTTCGCGCACGGCGCGGATCTGTGCCTCAAGGCGATGAATGTCGGCAAGAATCGGCGCGGGATCGATGTCGATCCAGGACGCGGCAGCAAGCGTGTGGCAGTGGACCAGGCGACGGTTGGCCTCGGCCTCCTCGTTCTTGAGGACGGTGATCTTCTTGCGCGTTTCATGGAGCACGCGGCGCTGCGCCTCCTCTTCGCCGCGCAGGGCGGCAAGCTTGGCGCGGTTGTCCATGCCGAGCACCCATGCGCGCGGATCATCCACCGGACGAGTGTCGTTCTTGTCGTAGCGGGCATGGGTGTCCTTCACGAAGCCCGTCTTCGTCACGGCGCGGCGCGCGGCGGCGAAGGCTTCGAGCGTTTCGACGCAGGAGAGGTCGTAGTCGCGGCGAAGGACGTTTTCAAGCCATTCGGCATGGATGCCGTCGCTGACGCGAATCTTGCGGATGACGGAATCCTCGGAAAGCTTCCCGGTCTCCTCGACGATGGCGCCGCCCGTGCGCAGGATTCGCACGTGCGCCTCCCAGTGGCTGCCGTTGACAACCTTCGAGACGGCATCAAAGTGTTCGGCAGGGACAAGAATCGAAAGCGCGAGCGGACGGAGCGCGCGCTCGACGGCGCCGCGCCATCCGATCTGCTCGGGGAGCACCTCAATGAATTCGCCTGCAAACGGCAGATCGGTCGTCTTGAGGCCGGCATCCCTGGCAATTCTTTCACGGATTCTGAGCTGAACGGCCGGAATGCCCGAGCGCTGGGATTCGAGCGATTCGATTTCCTCGCAGAGCTTGTCGAGCTCTGACTTGATGCCGTGCTCTTCGCCGATGAGCCGTTCGATCTTTTCGTCGCGGACCTTCGTCAGTTCGGCTGCGCCCGCCTCTTCGGCGGCCGCGGCCTCAGCGAGCCTGCGGAATGCCTCGGCCGCGGGTGGCAGGGCCTCGCCGAGCTCGCGCGCGGCGGCCTCGACCT
>JAXZEJ010000256.1:0-7126 GCA_037424205.1 bacterium
GCTCTTCCGATCTGGACGTCGGCCCCTTCTTATTCGGAGTCTCGTTCTGCATCCGTCTTCAAAGCCTGTTCGTCCTATTCAGGCGGCCGTTATAATTAATGATTCCGAGACCTCTCCGGAGGCCTCACCACCCTCCTGCCATCCGAGGATTTTCTCCGTGACTTCCCGTCGTCTTCTTATCGGCGCCGCCCTCGTCGGCGCACTTCCGCTTGCCGGCTGCGGCTTCCGCCTGCGCGGCTCCTATTCGACGCCGTTCAAGACCATGTACCTTCAGATGCCGGAAAATTCGCGCCTTGCCGTTCGCATCAGGCAGGAAATTGAAGGCGGCTCAGATGTCAGGATCGTGAAGTCGCCGTCCGAAGCCGAAGCCATCCTCGAGCTTCTTTCCGATTCCCGCTCGCGCGATGTTCTCTCAATCAACGACACCGGCCGGGCACGCGAATATGAAATTACGCTTGCGCTCGAATTCCGCGTCTCGAGCCCCGAAGGATTCGACTACATGGAAGCCGTGAAGCTTGCCACCTCTCGCGACCTTGCCTACGCCGAATCGAACTTCCTTTCGCGAGAAAAGGAAGAAGAGTTCCTCTACCGGGACATGGAGGCCGACCTCGTCAGCCAACTGATGCATCACATCGAGGCGATCAAGCCTCAGAAGCACAACGGAGCCTGACCCGTGAAGGCCGATCAGCTTCAGGGCTACCTTGCAAGATGCGCCAAGGACAGCCGTCTTGATCCCTTTTGGCTTCTGACCGGCTCCGACGACTACCTTGCCGTCGAAGCGGGCGACGCCATCCGCGCCGAAGCTCGCCGCCAGGGCTACACCGACCGTCAGGTGCTCGACATGAACGCCTCGGCAGACTGGTCCCGCCTTGCAATGGCCGCGGCCGACATCGGCATGTTCGACGACCGAAAGATTGTCGATGTGCGTCTCCTCACGGGCAATCCCGGAAAAAGCGGCGCGCCCGCCATCGTCAAGTACCTTGAGCGTCCCATCGAAGGCGTCGTAACACTCATCACGATGCCCTCCCCCGACTGGACGGTCAAGAAGGAAGCCTGGTGGGAGGCTCTGCAGCGCAAGGCCACCGTCATCGACTGCTCACCCGTGGATCGTGCACAGTTGCCCGCCTGGCTCAAGGCCAGACTTGCGCGCCACGAGCTCGTCATGTCTCCCGAGACGCTTGACTACTTTGCCGACATGATGGAAGGCAATCTCTTCGCCGCCGCTCAGGAAGTCGAGAAGCTCTCCCTTCTCTATCCCAAGGGCGAGATCACCTCCGAGCAGCTCCGTCAGGCCGTCTCGAGCAATGCCCGCTTTGACTTCGACACGCTTTTCGAAAGCATGCGCCTTGGTCAGGCCGACCGCATTGTGCGCATCATCGACGGTCTGGAAGCACAGGCCGAAGCCCTGCCCTTCCTGCTCGCCATGCTGACGGCTGAAATCCGTTCGCTCATCAAGCTGCGAACGGGCTATGACAACGGCCAGTCCCGCGTAACCGGCGTCTTTGCCACGCCGTCTATGCAAAAGGCCGCCCGCCGACTCACCGTCAGGAAGCTCTGCGGGGCCCTTGCCGTCTGTGCCGACATCGACCGTCTGGTCAAGGGACTTCCCGTCCCCAAGCGCGACTCCAACCCCTGGATAGAATTGAAAAGCGTCGTGCTCTTTCTGGCCAGCTGATGCTTGCTTCACCGTAGCCGGGACTCCTCCCGCCACGGTTCGCAAAATTCGGAGACAGTTCGCCGTTCGGGCTAAAATGGAAAGACTTGCTCGGGAAAACGCATGCCGCCTCAACCTTTGCCAGCGGCACTCTCCCGGCCCTTTAATCAGGAACCGCGCATCATGCCCGAAATCACCATTACTCCCAGCGACTACATCGGCCGCATCGGCCGTCAGGCCCGTGAAGCCTCGCGCGCCATGGCCCGTGCCTCCACGTCCGCCAAGAACGCCGTGCTTGAACGCATTGCCGAGCTTCTCCTCGAACAGGAAGCGGACATCCGCACCGCCAATGAAGCCGACATCGAAGCCGCCCGAGCCGAAGGCCTTGACGAAGCCTTCATCGATCGACTGACGATTACGCCGGCAGGCCTGCGCGCCATGGCCGACGGCTGCCGACAAATCGCCGCCCTCGAGGATCCCGTCGGCACGATCTCCGACCTAGTCTTTCGCCCGAGCGGCATTCAGGTGGGCCGCATGCGCGTGCCGCTCGGCGTGCTTGCCATGATCTATGAATCCCGTCCAAACGTGACGATTGACGCTGCCGCCCTGGCCATCAAGTCCGGCAATGCCATCATTCTTCGCGGCGGTCATGAAGCCCTGCGAAGCAACACCGTGCTCTGGGAAGTAGTGGGACAGGCGCTCGCCGAAAAAGGTCTTCCCGCCCATGCCGTGCAGCTTATCGAATCGTCCGACCGCGCCCTTGTCGGAGAACTCATCCGTGCGCGCGACTATGTCGACGTGCTGATTCCGCGCGGCGGCAAGAGCCTCGTCGCCCGCCTCACTGCCGAAGCGACCGTTCCGATGATCAAGCATCTCGACGGCATCTGCCACACTTATATTGACGCCGAAGCCGACGTCGACATGGCTGTGCGCGTCACTGAAAACGCCAAGACCCAGCGCTACTCGCCCTGCAACACCACCGAGACCCTTCTCGTACACCGTGCAGTTGCATTCAACTTTCTGCCCCCCATGGCCCGCATCTTCCACGACCATGACGTCGAGATGCGCTGCGATGATCTTTCGCGCCGCATTGTCGAACACAGCGGCATGAGCGCCGTTGATGCAACCCCGCAGGACTGGGATACCGAGTACAATGCCCCGATCATTTCGATCCGCATCGTCGAAAGCCTTGACGAAGCGATCGACTTCATCAACCGTCACTCCTCGCACCACACCGACGCCATCATCACGAAGAATTTCGACAGCGCCCAACGCTTCCTGCGCGAAGTCGACTCAAGCTCCGTGATGGTCAATGCCTCGACGCGCTTTGCCGACGGTTATGAATACGGCCTCGGCGCCGAAATCGGCATCTCGACCGACAAGCTGCATGTTCGCGGCCCGGTCGGCCTCGAGGGCCTCACCTCGCTCAAATACGTCGTACTCGGCCACGGCGAAGGCCGCCGCTGAACGTCCCTCTTCTGAACAAACATCGACAGACACCTCATGGCCAACCTTTCCTTTTACGCCGTCTGCCCCTTCGGGCTTGAAGAACTGCTCGCAGGCGAAATTTCCGCCTGCGGCGCCGAACGCATCCGCGCCGCGCGCGGCGGCGTCTCCTTTGCCGGCACGACCTCCACGGCGATGGCCGTTTGCCTCAACTCCCGCCTCGCAAGCCGCGTGCTCATGAAGGTGGCCGAATCCTCCTATTGGGACACGCGCGACATCTACGAGATGGCCGCCAACACCCCTTGGGAAAAATGGTTCGGTCCCGAGCTGACGATCAAGGTCTCCGCCAACGGGCAGCGCTGCCCGCTCGAATCCATCGACTTTGCCGTGCTCCGCATCAAGGACGGCATCTGCGACCGCTTCCGCGATCTCGCAGGCCGCCGTCCCGACGTCGAACGCTACAATCCCGACGTCCGCATCGCCGCCTTCCTCACCTACGACACCTGCACGTTCTATCTTGACCTTGCAGGCGAAGCGCTCTTCAAGCGCGGCTGGCGTCTTACCCACGGCGAAGCCCCGCTCAAGGAAAACCTTGCCGCCGGCCTGCTGATGCTCTCCGGCTGGGATCCGTCCAAGACGCTCGTCGATCCGTTCTGCGGCTCCGGTACGATCGGCATTGAGGCCGCTCAGATGGCCGCAGGCATGGCTCCGGGCCTCAACCGCCGCTTTGCCTTTGAAAAGCTCGAGGGCTTCGATCAGGATATCTGGACCGAAATGAAGGAGGATGCCCGTGCCGCCGTCAACCGCCACGTGAAGATCCGCATCTCCGGCAGCGACATTTCGTCCATCGTCGTCGAAAAAGCCGAAGAAAACGCCCGTCGTGCGGGCTTGGGCGACATGCTTGACGACGGTCGCCTCACCTTCCGTCAGGGCGACGCCCGCGAAGCCTGCCCTGAAGAAGGCATGACGCCGGGACTTCTCATTGCAAACCCGCCCTACGGTGAACAGTCCAACCCGAAGACAGCTTCCATCCAGTCGATGATGAAGCACGTGGCCGACAACCTCAAGGCCAACTTTGCAGGCTGGACCGCCTGGATGCTCACCTCAGACCGCACCCTGCCGCAGCAGATGCGCCTGAAGGAATCGCGCAAGACCGTCCTCTTCAACGGCCCGCTTGAATGCCGATTCTTCCGCTTCGACATGGTTGCCGGCAGCAATCGCCGAAAGCCGCGCGAAGAAGAAGCAAACGACTGATTCTGCTTTCGCATTCGCAGAGCCTCGGCACATGCCGGGGCTCTTCCTTTTTTGAGCAGAAAAAAAATCCCCGCAATCGAAATAGCGGGGATTTTTCATGTCTGCAAGCCGAAGCTTTCAGATTAGTTCTTGCGAACCAGCAGTTCCTTAATACGAGCGGCCTTGCCGGAGCGGTCACGCAGGTAGTAGAGCTTGGAACGGCAGACATCGCCGTGACGCTTCACTTCGATGGAAGCGATCGTCGGAGCGTAGAGCTGGAACGTACGTTCAACGCCTTCGCCGGACGAGATCTTGCGGACGATGAAGGAAGAGTTGAGACCGCGGTTGCGGCGGGCGATCACGACGCCTTCGAAGGCCTGAGCGCGCTTGCGGGAACCTTCAACAACGTTGACGTTCACGACAACCGTGTCACCGGCGCGGAAAGAGGGGATCGTCTTGCCGGCGGTGACGCGGGCCATTTCTTCCTGTTCGAGAATCTGGATCAGATTCATTTTTTTCTCCAAAACCATCGTCATGCGGCTGTTTTTGAGGGAGCTAAGCCCACCGCCGAGAGGATGGCAAAATTAATCTAAAAATCTTACTTCCAGCCGTTGGCGCGCAACCACTTGAGATCCGCGACACTCAACTTACCGGAAGAATTCGCGATTTTAATCAAGTCCGGACGGGTTTGCAAGGTGAATCGCAAACTTTCTTCGCGCGTCCATTTCTGAATGTTCGCATGATGCCCGGAAAGAAGCACGGACGGGACCTCCATGCCGCGCCAGACTTCGGGACGCGTGTAGTGAGGCGCATCAAGCAGCCCCGTTGCAAAGCTCTCGTCCGACGTGGACAGATCCTTGATCGCGCCGGGCAGCTGGCGCACGACGGCATCCATCAAGGCGCAGGCCGGAATTTCGCCGCCGGAGAGCACAAAATCGCCGAGACTCACCACCTCGTCGACATAGGTCGAGAGAAAGCGTTCGTCAATGCCCTCATAGCGGCCGCAAACCAAAACGACGCTCTCATCCTCCGCAACCATGCGGCGCACGCGCTCATCCGTGAGCTTTGTGCCGTTCGGCGCAAAAGAGATGACGCGGCCGCAATTGCCCGAAGCACGAATCATGTCGACCGTCTTCGCAAGCGGATCAGCCATCATCACCATGCCCGGACCGCCGCCGAAGGGACGATCGTCAACCGTGCGGTGCACGTCCTCGGTCATGGCGCGGGGATTCCAAGTGTGGCAGGACCAGAGGCCGCGCTTCATCGCACGCGCCGTAATGCCGCACTTCGTGATCGAATCGAAGATTTCCGGAAAGAGCGTTACAACGTCAAAGCGCATGATCCGCTCCCTCAGCGCCAGTCGGCCTGCCAGTCAACGGTAACCGTTCGCGCATCAGTGTCGATCGCGACCAGGTAGACATCCTTGACGAGCGGAAGCATGAACTGAGCCTTCTTGCCTTCGGCGTTGTCGTAGACAATGACGAGCAGGTCCTGCGCACCGTTGGAACCGATGCTCTCGACCGTGCCGA
This sequence comes from bacterium, assembly GCA_037424205.1. Classification (GTDB taxonomy): domain Bacteria; phylum Pseudomonadota; class Gammaproteobacteria; order Burkholderiales; family Burkholderiaceae_F; genus Sutterella. Next base: position 5,863 of record JAXZEJ010000256.1, read on the forward strand.
GAGCAGCGCCTTCCTTGTTCACAACGGCACATCCGATCAGATCGACGGCCCAAACGGCATCCTTGCCGGCATCCGGGAAATCCGCACGAGAGACAGACACGCGTCCGCGGGCGGCATCGGCAGCCTCCTTGGTTTCGCAGCCCTCCCATTTGGCAATGAAGCCGTCGCCGTGACGGCGGAAGGCCTCAATGTTCAACGTCGTGCGCACGCCCTTGATGTCGGTGAGCACCCAGGTTTTGGCCTTCTGAAGCACTTCGCCGGATTCGAGCGGTACAATGCGCACCCAGCCGCGGAAGCCGTAGGCGCCGGCGGTACGTCCAAGCTCGACGAGATCGTCCATAACAACAGTCTCCGAAATTCAATCGTTCTTTGCGAATAAAACAAAACCCCGCAGACTCTCAGGCGTAGATACCGGGCTCTTGTTGCTGCAGACGGATCACGATGTGCTGGACACGAGAGGCACGACCGCTTGCGAGCGAGCCCGCACTTGAGGTTTGGCGGGGTTTTTAGCGCCGTTAGAGTCCGGCGCAATGACTTGTACTTTCCGTCAGGAAATTAGGCGGCAGCCTTGGCTTCCTTCACGAGACGGGCAACCGTTTCGGAGAGCTGAGCGCCGTTGCTCTGCCAGTAGGCAAGACGTTCCTGATTGACGGTGAGGCGGACGGCCTGGCCGGCAGCCATCGGGTTGTAGAAGCCGATGCGTTCGATGAAGCGGCCGTCACGGCGGCAGCGGCTGTCGCAAACGTTGATGCTGTAGAACGGACGCTTCTTGGAGCCACCACGGGCGAGACGAATGATAACCATGAGTTTACCTCTTTAACTTATTGGTTCAATTGATAACCGAAGCCCCCGTCACGAGGAGCATTCGGAAGAAATCTTCACGCAACGGACAAACAATCCGCTCGTTGCGAAAGGTCAGAATTTTATCTCACAGATAAATCGAGCGCAAGTTCTGCGCCGTATTTTTTTCGACAATTCGAAAAACAAGCCGCCCGCAGTAGGCGGGCGTCCTGCAGTTAAAGCATGCAAGCGAATCAGCCGGCAGCAAGCTTGGCGCGAAGAGCCTCGAGCGTCTCGACGCCGTCGGCGACGAGACCGTAGTCGGCCACTTCAAAGATCGGCGCCTCGGCGTCCTTGTTGATTGCAACAACCGTCTTGGCATCCTTGATGCCGGCGGTATGCTGAATAGCGCCCGAAATGCCGACGGCGAAGTAGAGATCCGGCGCGATCATCTTGCCGGTCTGTCCCACCTGATGGTCGGCGG
>JAXZEJ010000257.1:0-18338 GCA_037424205.1 bacterium
CCACCTAAAACCCCTACCCCACAAGGGTTCTAGTATTCCCCCTTCTCCGCCAGTTTTCGAAAGGCTTGGAACGCAAGTTCCAGGCCTTTCTTTTTCTGTTTACCCCACCCCCGATCGCTGAATATCTGTCATCTCAAAAACAGCAATGAGATGACTACCAGGATTCCGCACTCGCAGTCTCACCCAACCGGCATCGACAGGATTTATACAGGCAGCGTCGAGTTCGGCTTCGGAATGTTTCGGGCGTGGTAATGAAGGTTCTCGATTGAGGCTGTCAGAGAGGGCACCATTTCCGTTGCCATTAGTTCAGAAATTCTGAATTGCCGTCACTCCAAAAGAAAATCTCCGCCAGACCATTTGCGATCCAACGGAGATTTCACCTTTCCGAGCCAACTAAAGGAAGAACAAGCCTGGAAAACAAGACTTCGCCAGGAGATTTCTTTTCATCATCCGCCCGGTGACTCATGAAGAGTCCGAGGAGCTTCAAGCGGATTCCGTTCTCTCGGATCAGCAGGCTCAGGCCTTGAGCTTGGCGAGATAGCGGCCGACATGACGGCCGAACGTCACGGTGCGGCCGCAGGCCATGCCGGTCACCAAGTTCGGATAGGTGTTTGCAAAGTAGCTGCCGCTGTCGTTACCGACGACATAGAGACCCGGAATCGGATTACCTTCGGTGTCGATGGCATTCATGTTCGTATCGATCTGAATGCCGTCCATCGTACACAGGATGTCGCCCGTATTCTTGGCGCCATAGAACGGAGCCTTGTCAAGCGGAGAAAGACGGAACGGCTCCTTGCCGTAGTCAACGTCCTTACCGTCCTTGACAAGCTGGTTGTATCTCGTCACGGTGGCCTTGAGAGCCTTTGGCGGGAGACCGAGCTTTTCTGCAAGTTCTTCAATCGTATCGGCCTTCATCAGGAAGCCCTTTTCGAGAAGCACGGGGAAGTGCTCCTTCTGAAAGACCTGCCAGGGGATTTCGGGATCGGCGCCGTTTTCGAACGGGACAAGGCGTGAGCAGCCGTGCATTTTGAAATGCTGAACGTACGTCGTCCAGTTGGAATCAAAGAGCGTGTAATGGCAGTGACCCTTTTGGTATTCGTCGGCATGCAGAATGTTTTCATACGTACCGGATTCGTTGATGAAGCGCTTGCCGTCGGCATTGACCTTGAGCCACGGCTGGGAGGCCATCCAGAACATACCGACATCACCGGACTTGGCGGTTTCGGCACCCGGCTTCTGATTCGGGCGGATGGCGCAGCGGTCGAACTTCATAGCGGCATGGGTTTCATCCATCTTGGCGCCGATCCAGAGACAGGCACGAATGCCGTCGCCGTGAGCACCCGGCACGGAACGGTTTCGGCCGATCGTTCGGAGCGTCCATGGCTGGAGAGCCTCCAGCATTTTGTAGTTGAGAGAGTAGCCGCCCGTCGCCACCACGACGCCCTTGGAGGCATTGTATCGAACGTACTTGCCATCGACGTTCTCGGCAATGCAACCCGTCACGCGACCGTTTTTCTTCTCAAGTTTGACCATCTTCGTGCTGTAGTCAAAGCGGGCGCCGAGCTTCTTCGCATAATCGTGGAGGATGCAGTTGCCGTCGAGCGGCTTGACCGTGCCGTCATCGGACGTGAGCCAGCGCGGAGAATGACCCGTCGGGAAGTGGTGATAGCGGGATTCGTCAACCTTGTCGCCGGATTCGTGCCAAAGCTCAACCTTGCGTTCGGCAAGACGATCGCCGTACCAGTCGATGGCTTCACCAGACTGTTCGCACCAAAGCTTGACCAGATCCTGCTGAAGATGACCGGCTGCGTACTGCGTGGCAGCCGTGATGAAGTCGAACTTGTCGATCTTCGTCCCCCAGGCCTTCTGGTAGCGGGAGTCGATGGCGCCCAAGTCGTCGCGGATGCCGGTGCCGGTCGGGAAGCGATCGATGCCGATCACCTTGGCACCGTTTTCGGCAGCAGCGGCGATCGTAAACATGCCGCCCGTGCCGCATCCGATCACGAGGATCTCGGAGTCGTGCGTGGCGACGATGTCCTTTTCAGCAATTTCAGGTTCCTTGCCGAGCCAGTCGCCGTCCTCCTCCGCATCCTTCTTGTCGGAGATGACCTCAACCGGGACCTCCCCCTTGGCTTGTGCGATGCACTTGGCGGCGGCCTTGCTCACGGCCTTGGACGTGATCGTGGCGCCGGAGACGCCGTCGATTTCGGCAGCTTGCGCGGTCATCAGGTTCTTCTTGAGGGCGTCGGCGGCAGCCTGACCGATCCCCGGGGTTTCGTGCGAAACGTCGAGAACCACATCGGTGATGCGATCTGCATCAAACGTCATGGTGACCGTAACTTCGCCGATGCCGGAAGCCCTGGCCGTGTACGTGCCGGGCTTGTAGATGCCAGCCGGCGCAGCGCCGGCTGCGGCAGCGGCGATAGAGGCGCCGCTCGCAATGCTCGTGCGCAGGAAGGCACGGCGGGTAAGAATGTTCTTCATAAGCTCTCCGTAGGAAAGATGGACAGCCGTCCTGCTGTCCTCAGATTTACCGAACCCACTGTAGAGCCGCCCCCTTCCTTCAAGTCAAACCGACCCAAAGTCAGGGGTTACCCTCAAAACACACCGTCAATCAGCATCTCTACCCACATGCCGTGCACGCATTCCTTCATTACCCGTCAACGTTTTCATCCCTCCCAAACAAACGGAACACTACTCACAAAAAACAGAAATCTCTCAAATTACAACACATTAGCAACACTCAAAGCTATAAAGAAACAGCCTGGACATTCTTCAACCAAGATCAGCAGTTCCGAAAGATCCAACCCGAGCCCAACCTTCAGGTTTAAGTTCCCAAATGCAAAGCCAGGACGTTTGAACAGCACGTGCAGCATTGAAAACCGATTGATTTTTTCTTCCGAACAAGCGCTTTAAATAGCCACAAACAACACCGACGGAAACGACACCCATTGCAAACTGCCTGCGCATTGGCTCGTCATAAGCGTCTTTCGAATACCGTTGCTATGATTGAGGGAATACTATTTTTCGATCACCGTCCGCATAAAAAAACTCGCTCAATCAGGAGTTTTCGATGACCTCCAAGCCCGAAATCCAATACCGCATCGGCGACTTTGCCCGCCATATGGGTGTAACGACGAACTTCCTGAAGCACTACGAGGAACAAGGCCTTCTCAAGCCGAATCAAACCAGCTCTGGCTATCGATACTTCGGCTTTCATCAGTCTGCGCGCATTCTCGACTACATACGCATGCGCAACTGCGGCGTATCTCTCAAAGACATGCGAAGCATGCTCAGCATGCAAGGTTCCGAATCCATTGAACTCATGGAGCACAGCCTTGAAAAATTGAGAAAACGGGTCGAATTCGAGACCGCCGTTTTGGAAGAGCACGAACGGTTCAAGGCCTGGTATGCAGAACGTCTCCAACGTCCTATTGACTGGGAAGTTAGACAGATCGAAGAACAATACTTTCTTCCTCACACCAACCGTCAAGACTTCATCATAGATGATCGCATCGTTGAGCTGCTGCAGGCCTGGACGTCATGGATGCCGATCGTCAAATCCGGCATGCTGATCGATCCAACTGACGACCCCGGACCACTTCCTCAGAAATGGGGCCTCATGGTTCGCGCATCCAGAGCCAAGCGCCACGGACTGCCCATCAACAGCATTGTCCAAACCGTCCCGGCAGGCAAGACCTTCATCTACCACTTCGCCGGCGACGATCGCCCCGACAGCATAGAAGAGCTTGCCGATCGAAGCCATCCCATGTACGAGCAGATGCACAAGCTCGGACTTGAACCTGCCGGCCAGATCTTCATGATCATCGACATGGAGTACTGCAACGAAGACAGCAACGTCATAAGTACCTACGGCCGTTTTCTCGTCCCGGTCAAATGATCCCGCCGCACATCCAAAAGCCTCAAAAAAGCAAAGCCTCCGAAACCTTGCACAGCAGGAAACGGAGGCTTTCGCGCATCTGCGAACTAACGATTCTTCCGAATAACTCTGTAGTTTTTCTGTGAACAGATCGTACTTGCTTCGACTTTAAAAACGATTGCCAGAAAACAAAAAAGCCCCGCGGGCCATACACCAGCGAGGCAATTTTCAATGGAGCGGGTGAAGGGAGTCGAACCCTCGTCTCCAGCTTGGAAGGCTGGGGTAATAGCCGTTATACGACACCCGCATCGAGAGTCTTGAGATATTACCACAGGACCCGCGTTTTTGCCAAACTTCTTTGGCTCTGCGCCTGTCGTATTTCAAGCCGTGCGAGAAGCAAGCAGTCGTTCGAGCCAGAATAGGCCCACGATGGTCTTGACGTCCGTAATGCGTCCGTCGGCGCACATGTCAAGCGCCTCCTTCAGATCGACGCGCACCACTTCAAGATGTTCGCCGTCGTCAAGCTCCTGACGGCCATAGGTCAGATCTTCTGCCAAGAACACGACGATTCGCTCATTGGAATAGCCGATCGCATTGTTGAGTTCGCCGAGCCGCGTCCACTTTTCGGCATGAATGCCGCACTCCTCCACGAGCTCGCGCTTGGCGCAGTCAATCTCAGCTTCGCCCGGGTCGAGCTTGCCGGCAGGGATTTCCCAAAAGGCCCGGCGAAGCGGATGACGCCACTGGCGTTCAAGAATCACCGTGCCGTCGGCGCCCAGGGCGATCATGCCCGCCGCGCCGCCGTGGCGAAGGCCGAAGCGCTTGCTCGGACGACCGTCCGGGAGGACGACGTCCTCCTCAACAACCTTGATGAAGCGGCCGTCAAGAAGCATATGCTCGGCAACGGAGGTTTCGGTCAAAGGATCGTTCTCGCGTTCGGCACGGGGAACGGGAGCCTCAAGCTTCGGATAAGGACAATCAGCAGTCGTATGTTCATTCATGGCGGCTATTCCGGAAAAAGCAGTTGTCTCAGTATATTCCAGCCGCGCAGCAGAGAGGGATGCCCGAAGAAGGACTGGGCTAGAATGAACGACTTCATTCTCAACAGATTTCCAAAGCATGCACGCTGCAGTCGTTGGAGCCGGTCTGACCGGCCTCCAAACCGCCTTTTATCTCCTTAACAAAGGAGCCGACGTCACTGTCATCGAGGCCTCGCGCTCTCCCTGCCAAGGCGCGAGCTATTGCGCCGGCGCTGTCCTCGGAGACCCGGCACCGTCACCGATTGCCAAGTCTGCAGGGCGTCTGGGCCGCTTCAAGGCCCTTGCTTCCAACACTTCCGAACTTGTCTACGGCAGCGGCACCGCCGTTCGCCATGCCGGCTTCATCTCGGCCATGACGGCAGCACGAGAACCTTCAAGGTGCGAAGAGCGCGACGTGCTTGCCGCCGAGCTTTCCGAAAAGTCGGCGGCCATGCTCCGTGCCGATGCGGAAAAGTTCGGCTTCGTTCTGCAGGAAAGCGCCGGCTCGATCACCGTCTCAAGCGAAGCCGACGGAGAACAGCCGGCATCGATTGACGACATCGCCGCCGTCGAACCTTCGCTTCACGCGGCCTCGGGCATCAGGAGCGTCTCCCGAAGCGAAGCCGTCACCTGGTCGGAAAGCTATTACGCCAAGCAGCTCCGAGAACATCTCAACGAAGCCGGCGTTCGCATTCTCTGCAATCGAAAGGTGACCGGCCTTCTCCTTGAAAACGGCCGAATCTGTGGCGTCTCGGCAGGCGAGCCCGTGCGGGCCGATGCGGTCGTCGTCGCCTGCGGAACGGGCGCACTCGACATTCTTCCCAAGCATTCCTACGGCGACGCATCGCTCGCCCCCGTCACCCGAGCGGCGCTCAATGCCAGCCTCTCGGGCGACGCCTGTGCAATGCGCCATGCCGTAAAGACACCCGAAGGCCGCATTGCGCTTCCGCTCGGCACCTTCATCCGCATCATCGGCCGCTGGCATCTGGGCACAATCGAGCAGTGCGGCATCGACCAGGAATACAAGGCGCTCTGGGAGATGGCGATCCGGCTTTTTCCCGCCGCCACCGACTGGTCGCAGGCGCGCTATCTCTCGCGCACCGTGCTTTCAAGTCCCGACGGGCTCCCGATTGCAGGCGCATCCGCCATGCCCGGACTCCATCTCAACATTGCCGGCGGCATTCACGGCGCAGACTTCTGCACCGCCATTGCCGACACCGTTTCGGACGGAGTGCTCGGACGGGAAAACTCCTTCTCCGAACGCCTCTCCTGGAAGCGCTTCGCCGGCTAGAGCCTTTTTCACCTGGCCTTTCCTCCCTTCACGAAGGTTCCGGCATTCGTCATCATCAATCATGTGCGGGTACAATAACCCGCACATTTTTCCTTTTCAGGACCTAGGAATTCGATCATGAGTCTTACCATTCTCACTGCAGACGATCTGCAGAATCTGGAAATGCGCGCCGCCAACCAGCTCGGTGCCGATACGCTGATGAAGCGCGCCGGTGCGGCTGCCGCCGAACTCATCATGCAGCGTCTCGAAGCTGCCGGCGTTGAAAAGCGCCGCATCACCGTGCTTGTCGGCCCGGGCAACAACGGCGGCGACGCCCTTGCCTGCGCCTGCGAACTGCATGAAAAGGGTGCTCAGGTCAACGTGGTTCTTCCGGGCGGCCGCCGTCCCACCTCCGCCCTTGCTCTTGCCGAGCTGGAACGCTGGAACGCAACGGGCAACTGCACCTATGACGATCCGTACATGACGGAAAAGGCCGACTGCGTCGTTGACGGCCTCTTCGGCACGGGCCTTGCCAAGCCGATCACGGGCGACTATCTCGATGCCGTCCTCTGGTTCAACGAACGCCAGGCCCTCAAGGTCTCGCTCGACATTCCGTCCGGCCTCAATCCGGTCACCGGCCACTGGATCGGCAGCTATCCGGGTTGCAGCGCCGACATCACGCTCACGTTCCTCTGCGTCAAGTCCGGCCTCTATATGTGCGAAGGCGCCGACGCCGCCGGCGAAATCGTTCTCAACGAGCTCGACATCTCCGTTCCGCTCTCACCGGTCTCCGTGATCGGCACCGACGAATTCCCGCGCGTTCTTCGTCCCCGCGTCAAGAACTCCCACAAGGGCGACTATGGCCGCGTTGCCGTCATCGGCGGCACCGACGGCATGATCGGCGCCTCGATTCTCGCCGCCCGCGCCGCGCTCATTTCCGGCACCGGCCGCGTCACCCTCGAATGCTGCGCCGAGCACGCCCCGCACGTCGACATGCTCTATCCGGAAATCATGTTCGCGACCAAGCCCGTGAACCTCGAGGACTTCAACGCCATCGTTATCGGCTGCGGTCTCGGCACCTCCGCCGAAGCCAAGGCCCGCGTCATCGAAGCACTCAACTGCCCGAAGCCCCTCATTCTTGACGCCGACGCGCTCAACATCATCGCTGCCGACATCAAGCTTCAGGACATGGTTCTCGCCCGCCGCGCCCCGACCGTTCTTACGCCGCACCCGGGCGAAGCCGCCCGCCTGCTCCGCCGCGACACCGCCGGCGTCATGGTCGACCGCGTTGCAGCCTGCCGCGAACTTGCCGTCCAGACGGGCGCCATCGTCGTTCTCAAGGGCGCAGGCACCGTCATCTCGATGCGAAGCTCCCGCACCTGGATCAACCCGACCGGCAGCCCCATGCTCGCCACGGCCGGCTCCGGCGACGTGCTTGCCGGCATGATCGGCGCCATGTTCGCACAGGGCTACGACATGGTCGAATCCGTGCTCGCCGCCGTCTACTTCCACGGCCTCGCCGCCGAGGGCTATGAAGCGGGCTTCACCGCTGGCGACATCGCTCCGAACGCCATGGCACTCGTCGCCGACGCTCGCGCGCAGTACGATCTCTAACTCGCGAAACCTGTTTCACGATTCCCGGCCGCGCAACAAAGTTTTGCTCGACCAAACATGAAAAGCGCCTCAGGCACAAGCCTTTGAGGCGCTTTTTCACTTTTAGAAAAATTACATTCATTTACCGCCGATGACTGACGGTAATACATATCTGCTATTTTTCCCTGTAATCTACCATTCAACGAGGCACGGAAGTGCCAAGTCTCCTGAATCGGTTGGATACCGCTAACAATGAGGGTTTGCCCCGCGATCCGAAAGGAACGCGGGGTCTTTTTTTATCTCAAAAAAAGGCCGGCGCGCATCAAAGCACCGGCCTTTCCATCACCCCATTCTATGTTCAATCCTCCACGAATGCCTTTTCGCGGCCGGAGCGAACGGCGGGCGCAAGCACCATGAGAAGCAGGATCAGACTCAATGCAAGGAACGAAGCAGAGAGCGGGCTCGTCACGAAGCAGGTCAGATCTCCTCTTGAGAGAAGCAGCGCCCGGCGCATGTTCTCCTCCATCATTGGGCCGAGAATGAAGCCCAGAATGAGAGGCGCGCATTCGCAATCGAGCTTGTTAAAGACGTAGCCGAGTGCACCGAAGCCGAGCGTCATCCAGACGTCGAAGATGTTGTTGTTGATCGAGTAAACACCGATGCAGCAGAAGGCGAGGATCGCCGGATAGAGCCAATGGTACGGAACGCGCAGAAGCTGCACCCAGATGCCGATCATCGGAAGATTGAGAATAATCAGAATGAGGTTGCCGATCCACATCGAAACGATGAGCCCCCAGAAGAGCGCGGGATCGGTGTTCATCACCTGCGGACCGGGAGTGATGTCGTGAATCATCATCGCGCCGATCATGAGCGCCATGACGGCATTGGAGGGAATGCCGAGCGTGAGCATCGGTATGAAGCTCGTCTGCGCACCCGCATTGTTGGCCGATTCGGGACCGGCAACGCCGCGGATGTTGCCCTGGCCGAAGGGCGGATTGGCCTTGGCCCCTGCGAGCTTCTTCTCGAACGTATAGGATGCGAACGAAGATAGAAGCGCACCGCCGCCCGGAAGAATCCCGAGGAAGGAGCCCAGCAGCGTGCCTCTGGCAATCGGACCAGCCGAGTTCCTGAACTCCTCCTTCGTAGGAAGGATCCTGTCGACCTTGGCGGGCACGAGACTGCGCGTCTGGCTGATCTCAAGGTTCTTCATGATTTCGGAAAAACCGTAGATGCCCATCGAAATTGCGACGAAGTCAACGCCGTCCATCAGCTCGTCAATGCCGAATGTGTAGCGCAGCGCGCCGGAGTTGATGTCCGCCCCGACAAGGCCGAGAAGAAGGCCCACGAAAATCATGCAGATCGCCTTGAGAAGCGAACCGTTGGCAAGAACCACGGCGCCGACGAGGCCAAGCACCATCAGGCTGAAGTATTCGGCCGGACCGAACTTGAAGGCAAGCTCGGTCAGAGGCGGCGCAAAGGCGGCAATGAGCATCGTGGCGAACGTGCCGGCAATAAAGCTGCCGATGGCGGCAATGCCGAGCGCTGCGCCTGCGCGCCCCTTCTTGGCCATTTGATGGCCGTCGATGCAGGTGACGACTGCCGCCGCCTCGCCCGGAATGTTGACGAGAACGGCCGTCGTCGATCCGCCATACTGCGCGCCATAGTAGATGCCGGCCAGCATGATGAGTGCGGCCGAAGGATCGAGCGCGTACGTGATCGGCAGCAGCATCGCCACCGTGGCGACGGGCCCCATGCCGGGCAGCACGCCGATGAGCGTGCCGACCGACACGCCCATGAAGCAGTAGAAGAGATTCTGGAGCGTGACGGCATGCTCGAAGCCGAGAATCAGATTGGATAAGAGATCCATGTCCCCGCCTCCCTCAGAAGAACGCCGGCAGCACCGGCACCTGAAGACCAACGCCGAAGACGAAGATCAGCCAGCAAAGGAAGCACATGAAGGCGGACAGCAGCGCCGCATCCCGGATTCGAAACTTTCCGCTCGCAAGCGAAGAAATCACGATCAAGAGCGTGATGGAAGCCAGAAGACCAAGCTGAAGAAGCGAGACCGCAAAGACCGCAACGCTGCCGAGAACATAAAAGAGCACGCCCCAGTGGACGCGCTCGAGCGAACCGTCGCCCGCCCTCTTGCTCACGACCGCACGAAGACTCAGACCGAAGCCGAGAACAGTCAGAAGAACGCCGAGAATGGTCGGAAAGTATCCCGGCCCCATGCGCGAAAGAGTGCCGAGCGCATTCTCCTGAGCTACGACGACAGCGCCGACACCGAAGGCTATGAAGAATATGCCGGCCCAAAAATCCTTTTGATTTTTTATCGTCATTTTTTCGGACTCATCGTCAGTCGATCAAACCGCTCAGCCGCAAGCCGGCGCAGCGATTTCAACAATCGAATGCCGTTTTGTATTACAAAGTACAGATTTTACCGAATTCGAAAAAAGCCTCGAGTCCTTGGGGATTCGAGGCTTTCCTTTCAGTCGGCAGCTGTCTGTCAGTCAACGCGTGCGCCGGGAAGCTTGACAAGCTTGGCGTACTTCTCGCTCTCGCTTGCCACGAGCTTGCCGAACTCGTCAGGCGTGGTTGGAGAAGCGACGCCGCCGAGCTTTTCAAGACGTGCGCGGACGGGTTCGGACTTGAGGGCGTCCGTCAGAGCCTTGTTCAGGTAGGCGACCACGTCGTCGGGCGTGGCGGCCGGAACGAAGAGGCCGTACCAGGTGGAAATATCGAAGTCGGGAACGCCGGCCTCCTGCATCGTCGGGACGTCGGGAAGCGCCTTGGCGCGAACGGTCGTCGTGACGGCGAGCGGGACGAGCTTGCCCGCCTGGATGTTGGCGGTGGCGCTCGCAAGATTGTCGAAGATCAGATCGGTCTGGCCTGCGAGCACGGACAGCTGGGCCGCAGCTGCACCGGCAAACGGAACGTGCACCATGTCGATGCCCTTGAGCTGCTTGAGCCATTCGCCGGCCATATGGCCCGCGCTGCCGTTGCCGCCCGAGGCATAGTTGAGCTTGCCCGGATTCTTCTTGGCGTACTGAACGAGATCCGCCACGGACTTGATGCCGGTCTTCTTGGAGAATTCAGGCGTAATGACGAGAACATTGGGCACGTGGGCGATGAGCGTCACGGCCTTGAAGTCCTTCTGAGCGTCGTAGGGCAGGCGCTTGTAGAGATGCGGATTGATCGCATGCGTGGCAACCGCGCCGACGACAAGCGTGCGGCCGTCGCCGGGACGGCGCTTGACATAGCCCATGCCGACGCCGCCGCCCGCACCCGGGCGGTTGTCGACGATGACGTTGCCGAGCGAGTCGGCAACGGCTTCCGCGATCGTGCGCGCGGAGATGTCCAGAGGACCTCCCGGCGGATACGGCACGACGATGCGGATGGGATCGGAACCTTCACCCCGAGGCATGGCCGCACAGGCTGTCATCGGGAAATAGGAGGCACTGGAAAGTGCCACCGCGCCGATGGCACCAATAAGAGTGCGACGTTGAATCATCTTGTACTTCTCCTCTGAGAGATGCAGGTGCTCTTAGCATACTCAGTATCGAGCACAAATTGCAAAACTAGGCACTTTACTCTACGCCGTTCCCTCCTTTCCTCTCCCACAAGGAAAACGATCGAATCCTAAGGCCTTTGCCCTAAGTATTCGCCATAGATACGCAGAGACGACAAGGCTACAATTGCCATGTTGACATCGGTGGCGAATCGACTCGCCGCCCCGACTTGAGGACAGTTCATCATGCAATCCGCTCATCCCTGGCCCTTCGCTCGCATTGCCGCCCATCGCGGTTCCGGCACGATGGCGCCTGAAAACACCCTTGAAGGCTTCCGCGCTGGTCTTCACCACGGCTTTCACGCCTTTGAGACGGACGCCATGCTCGCCAAGGACGGCATTCCCGTTTTGATGCACGACGAGCACTTCGGCCGCACGATCCGCGACACGCGCTCCGTGCCCGAACTTACGAGTCTTGAAGTCCGCGCACTGGACGCCGGCAGCTGGTTCGCCCCGCAGTACACGGGCGTTCCGCCCGCAGGGTTCGAGCAGGCCGTACGCTGGTGCCGCGCCAACCGCGTCTGGCTCAACATCGAAATCAAGCCCGCCAAGGGGGCGGAACTTGAAACGGGCCGCGTCGTCGGCCGCATGACGAGCGAACTCTACGCCGACCTCGTTCGCGAAGGCGGCGCCACTCAGGCCGGCATCGTTCCGGACGCCCCGCTCTTCTCGTCCTTCAAGCCAGAAGCTCTTCGCGGCGCCATGGAAACCGCCCCCGACATCCCGCGCGGCTTCCTCGTCGACGTGCTGCCGGACAACTGGCGCGAAGTGCTTGCCGAAATGAAGTGCGTGGCCCTGCACTGCAACCACAAGCGTCTGACGCCCGAATTCGCCCGCGAGGTGAAGGATATGGGCTACTGGCTTTTCTGCTACACAGTGAATGATCCCCGCCGCGCCCGCGAACTCTTCTCGTGGGGCGTCGACGGCATGTGCACCGACAGGCTCGATCTGGTGCGCCCGTCGCTCTAAGCCTCCGGGCGGCTAGCCGCCAACAAAAAAGCTCGCCGTTCCGTAGAATGACGAGCTTTTTTTTCATGCCGGGATCCGAAAGCGTCAGGCCTTGTGAATCACGTGAGAGGACATGCCGGCGGAATAGCCTGCGGAAGGCGTGTGATCGAGATCGACCGCGGAAACGATGGCGCGAAGGCCTTCCGGATCGAAGATTCGAACGTGCTTCTGATTGACCTCGATAAGGCCGTCGTGCGAGAAGCGCGAGAGCACGCGGCTCACCGTCTCGAGCTTGAGGCCGAGATAGGAGCCGATTTCGGCGCGGGTCATGCGGAGCACGAACTCGCTGCGCGAATAGCCGCGGTTTTCAAATCGCTGGGAGAGCGAAAGAAGGAAGGCCGCGAGACGCTCTTCGGCATGCATGGAGCCGAGCAGAAGCATCACGCCGTGCTGGCGGACGATTTCTCTCGAAAGCATCTTCTGAAAATGCTTGCCCATCGTCGGAATCGTGGTCGTCGCCTGTTCGAATCGATCGAACGGAAGAACGCAGACTTCCGTATCCTCTAGCGCGACAACATCACAGGAGTAAACATTGCTCGAAATGCCGTCGAGACCGATCATCTCGCCGGCCATGAAAAAGTTCGTCACCTGCTCGCGGCCGTCGCTGCTCATGACCGTGCTCTTGAGAAAGCCCAGTCGGACCACGTAGAGATTGTTGAAATAGTCGCCGGCACGATAGAGCGCCTCGCCTCGGCGAATGCGGCGGCGCGCGGAGACGAGCTCCTCCACCGTTTCCATTTCCTTGAGCGTCAGGCCGAGCGGCATGCAAACTTCCCTCAGATTGCAGTTCGAACAGCCAATGCGCAGTGTCGTGATATTCATCTTGCCCCCGTTTTGAAAGGATGCCGGTGCCCCGTGCTCCCCTCTGATGAAAAAAGACCGCCGGCCGCTTGCAAAAGAACGGCCGCATCATCGCCTTCAATAATCTAGAAATAATCTGCCGCGTTTAGAATGCCCACATACATCCTGAAGCCCGGATTCTTTCCTTCGTCGATTTGCTTTTGCACAGCACTTTTGGCGCAAGTCCTTGTTGACGTGAGTCAACAAAAAGCGATCTGCGGCCTCAATATTATCAGGAAGTTTAACCTAAGTCACAGATCAAGGAAAATCCTCAGATGACGAATCCTGCCACCAGCGGCGTTGAACTGCCCGAAATGGACCTCCTGCGCAAATTCGACGTGCCCGCTCCCCGCTATACGTCGTACCCGACCGCCGACCGCTTCAACGCCAGTTTCGGCGCCGAAGACTACCGCAAGGCTCTCGCCGGCCGTGCCGAAGCGAAGGAACCCGCCGACCTCTCCCTCTACGTGCACGTTCCCTTCTGCAACGACGTCTGCTACTACTGCGGCTGCAACAAGATCGTCACGCGCGACCATTCCCGCAGCGCCGAGTACATCGACATGATCGGCCGCGAAGCCGACCTCGTGAAGGAATCCATCACGGGCTCCATCGAACTCGAGCAGCTCCACTTCGGCGGCGGCACGCCGACGTTCCTCACGAACGACGAGCTCACGCTCATGATGGAAACGCTCACGAAGCGCTTCCCGCTCGCCAAGGGCGGGGAATTCTCGATTGAAGTCGACCCCCGCACCTGCGACGCGGACAAGGTCAAGCACCTGCACGACCTCGGCCTCAACCGCATGTCCCTCGGCGTTCAGGACTTCAATCCGGACGTTCAGAAGGCCGTCAACCGCATCCAGCCGTTCGAAATGACGAAGGCCACGATGGACGCCGCCCGCGAAAACGGCTTCGAATCCATCAACATGGACCTCATCTACGGCCTGCCGAAGCAGAACCGCGCCACGTTTGAAAAGACGATCGACCAGGTTCTCGAGCTCTCGCCCGACCGCATCGCGCTTTATCACTACGCTCATCTGCCGAACCACTTCAAGCCGCAGCGCCGCATTCTGCCGGCCGATCTCCCCGACACGGTCGAGAAGGTCAACATCATGTTCGACGCCATCAAGCGCCTCACCGCCAACGGCTACCGCTACATCGGCATGGACCACTTCGCCAAGGAGACCGACGAACTCTCCATCGCGCAGAAGGAAGGCTCCCTGCAGCGCAACTTCCAGGGCTATTCGACGAAGGCCGAATGCGACATGGTCGCCCTCGGCGTCTCGAGCATCTCCAAGATCGGAAACGCCTACGCCTGCAACCCGCGCGAGCTTGAGGACTACTACGCCGCCATCCGCGAAGGCCGCCTCGCCACGAACCGCGGCTACCTGCTCAACGCCGACGACGAAATGCGCCGCTACGTGATCATGACGATCATGTGCAATTTCGAGCTTCGCAAGCGCGACGTTGAAGAACGCTTCGGCATCAACTTCGACGAAACCTTTGCCTATGAACTCGGCAAGATGAAGCCCTACGTCAAGCACGAGCTCGTCGAGCTCTACGACGACCGCCTCGTTGTCTCCGCCAAGGGCAAGATCTTCGTGCGCGCCGTCGCGATGCACTTCGACCGCTACCTGCGCGAATCCACGCGCGCCGGCGGCTATTCCCGCATCGCCTGATCGGACTCAGGGGACGCCTGAAGGCGTCTGCCAGGACTCCGGCCGCCCGCCTCAATCGAGGCGGGCGTTGTTTTTTGCGTAAAAAAAATCGGTCGAGAATGAAAAAACCGCATCCCGACAGGGACTTGCGCGGCCGAGCGCCTGCCGATGGGGGTAAAATATTGGTTTTCGTCCCGGGCTTTTACACTCAGAGCTCGCGACATACCGTTCATGCCGTGGCCGACATTGCCGGTCATGAGCCGGAGCGGGCCGCCTCGGAACCCGCCGCCACCCCGGTAGGGCGCCTTCCGTCCCCGCCGCCGGCTGAGGCATCCTTCCTCCGGATGCAGCTGCACGGCACCGAATTGACAAAAACCTATAGGAGATGGGACAAGCCTGATCCGGCAACCGCCC
Organism: bacterium; assembly: GCA_037424205.1. Lineage (GTDB taxonomy): Bacteria > Pseudomonadota > Gammaproteobacteria > Burkholderiales > Burkholderiaceae_F > Sutterella. The sequence continues at coordinate 15,248 of JAXZEJ010000257.1, forward strand.
TCAGACCCAAAGTCCCGAAGACTCATTTATGAAAGTCGCAGACATTCGCCGCACCTTTCTGAAATTCTATGAAAGCAAGGGCCATACGATCGTCGCTTCCAGCCCGGTCGTTCCCGCCCATGACCCGACGCTTCTCTTCACGAACGCCGGCATGAACCAGTTCAAGGACGTGTTCCTTGGCTTCGACAAGCGTCCGTACACCCGCGCCACGACGTCTCAGAAGTGCATCCGCGCCGGCGGCAAGCACAACGACCTCGACAACGTCGGCTACACCGCCCGTCATCACACGTTCTTCGAGATGCTCGGCAACTTCTCGTTCGGCGACTACTTCAAGCACGACGCCATCAACTTCGCCTGGGAACTCCTGACGAAGCACTTCATGCTGCCGGCCGAAAAGCTTTGGGTCACGGTCTACGCTGAAGACGACGAAGCCTACGACATCTGGAACAAGGAAGTCGGCGTTCCCGCCGAACGCATCGTCCGCATCGGCGACAACAAGGGCGCCCGCTACATGTCCGACAACTTCTGGATGATGGGCGACACGGGTCCGTGCGGTCCCTGCACCGAAATCTTCTATGACCACGGCGACAAGATCCAGGGCGGCCCTCCGGGAAGCCCCGAAGAAGACGGCGACCGCTACATTGAAATCTGGAACCTCGTGTTCATGCAGTTCAACCGCGACGAACGCGGCGTCATGCACAAGCTTCCGAAGCCTTCCGTCGATACGGGCATGGGCCTCGAACGTATTGCCGCCGTTCTCCAGGGCGTGCACAACAACTACGACATCGACCTCTTCCGGAACCTCCTTGCCAGCGTCAAGCGCGTTCTCGAAGAAACCAGCGGCGAATCCGTTGATCCGGAATCCCCGTCCCTCAAGGTGATCGCCGACCACATCCGCGCCTGCACGTTCTCCGTCGCCGACGGCATCGTTCCGGGCAACGAAGGCCGCGCCTATGTTCTGCGCCGCATCTGCCGCCGCGCCATCCGCCACGGCTACAAGCTCGGCGCCCGCAAGCCCTTCTTCTACAAGCTCGTCGACGCCGTTCGCGCCGAAATGGCCGAAGCCTATCCGGAAATCAACAATTCCCGCATCGAAAAGGTCATCGAAGAAGAAGAACGCCGCTTCTTCCTTACGCTCTCCAAGGGCATGGAAATCCTTGACGCCGCCATTGCCGACTCCAAGAACGGCATCCTCGACGGCGAAGTGGTCTTCAAGTTGCACGACACCTACGGCTTCCCGGCCGACCTGACGGGCGACGTCTGCCGCGAACGCAACGTCAAGATCGACTTGGACGGCTTCGACGCGGCCATGGCCCGCCAGCGCGAAGCCGCCCGCGCCAGTGCCAAGTTCAAGATGGCCGCCGGCCTCGAATACACGGGCGCCGACACGGTCTTCACGGGCTACGAAACGCTCGAAGAAGAAAACGCCAAGGTTCTCGCCGTCTACAAGGACGGCCAGGCCGTCGAACGCGCCGAAGCCGGCGACGACTGCATCGTCGTCTTCGACCGCACCCCGTTCTACGCCGAACAGGGCGGCCAGCTCGGCGACCGCGGCCTCTGCCGCAACGACGCCTCCCTCGTCGCCGTTCTCGACACGATCCGCGTCAAGGGCAAGGTCACGGGCCACTCCTGCCACATTGAAGAAGGCTGCGTTGCCGTCGGCGACACGTTCCGCCTGACGGTCAACGAAGACCTCCGCCATGCCACGCAGCGCAACCACTCCGCAACCCACCTTCTCCAGAAGGCCCTGCGCAAGGTTCTCGGCGACCACGTCGAACAGAAGGGCTCCCTCGTCTCCCCGACCGAGCTCCGCTTCGACTTCTCCCACAGCCAGGCCATGACGGCCGAGCAGATCGCTCAGGTCGAAGACCTCGTCAACGCCCAGATTCTCGCCAATACGGCCACGAAGGCTGAAGTCCTGCCGCTCGAAGAAGCCCGCAAGACCGGCGCCACGATGCTCTTCGGCGAAAAGTACGGCGACATCGTTCGCGTCCAGTTCATCGGCAACTCCGTCGAACTCTGCGGCGGCACGCACGTTGCCCGCACTGGCGACATCGGCTCCTTCAAGATCCTCGGCGAAGCCGGCGTTGCCGCCGGCATCCGCCGCATTGAAGCCGTCACCGGCATGAACGCCGTTCACGAAGCCCAGAAGAACGCCGCCCTCCTCGGCCAGGCCGCCATCCGCTTCAACGTCAAGGCCTGCGACCTGCCGGCCAAGATCGACGACATGATGGCCAACGTCAAGGCTCTCGAAAAGCAGCTCGAACAGCTCAAGAGCCAGATGGCCAGCCGCATGGGCGACTCTCTCCTCGAAAAGGCCGTTGAGGTCAAGGGCATCAAGGTCCTCGCCGCCCGCATGGACGGCGCCGACGCCAAGGCCCTTCGCGAAACGATGGACAAGGTCAAGGACAAGCTCGGCACCGCCGTGGCCGTTCTCGCCGCCGTCAGCGACGAAGGCCGCGTCCAGCTCGCCGCCGGCGTCACCCGCAACCTCACCGACCGCATCAAGGCCGGCGAACTCGTCAACTCCGTCGCGCAGAAGCTCGGCGGCAAGGGCGGCGGCAAGCCCGACATGGCAATGGCCGGCGCCCAGAACGCCGAAGGCCTCGACGCCGCGCTCGCCGACGTTCAGACCTGGGTCGAAGCCAAGCTCTGAGGCGGCAAGATGACCGAAACGCTTGAAGTCGTCGATCTCTGCCTGCCCGGTCTCAACTGCCCGATGCCGGTGCTGCGCGCCAAGAAGGCCCTCGCCAAAATGGCGGGCGGCGCTCTTCTGCGCGTCGTCAGCACCGACAAGCACAGCCTGGCCGACCTGGCGGAATTCTGCCGCCAGACCGGCCACGGCCTCGTAAGCCAGGACGCCAACGAATCGGCGGGCGAATACGTCACCGTCATCAGACGCCGCGAAGACTGATCTCCGATCGGTCGGACCGCCAACAACAGCCTCGCAGGCACCGCCTCCGAGGCTGTTTTCTTTTCATCGTTCGTGCCCGACATGAACTTCCAAAAAGCCAGAATACCGCATTTATGGTATTTTTCACTTTCCCCTTGGCATTCCCTTGGAAGATGGCGTAATATTCTGCTCCTACAG
>JAXZEJ010000258.1:0-4789 GCA_037424205.1 bacterium
GGCAAAAACGCAAAAAAGATCCTAATTCACATTAAGCTCCATGTTGTGCTGTTTAGTTCACAGGATACTGCGTGTTATGAGACCAAGTTTTGCCGTTGAGGAGTCCGTTCGCACCCTCGGAGCCAACCTGAAATCCGCCCGTCTGCGCCGACGCTTGCCCCAAGCCGTCGTTGCGGAGCGAGCCGGCATTTCGCTCAACACCCTCTCGAAACTGGAAAACGGAGATTGCGGGATTGCCATCGGCAACGTCGCATCCGTGCTTCAGGCGCTTGGGCTGGGAACGCCCTTCTCCGACATCGCGGCTGCATCCGGCGACGAGACCGGACTGATGCTCGAGGCCCGTCGCCTCCCCCAGCGAGCCCGCCAGCCCAAGAAGGAGGCTTAAGCAAAAATGAGCTCCCCTTCCCTCCGACTTTACGAGATCCGTGCCGGATGGCTTTCCGATGAGCCTCTCATCGGACGCCTGGCCGTCCCGACAAAACAGAGTTCCCGAACGGGAATTTCCACAGATTTCAGGTCACCGTCCGCCGCTGCCGGCCGGAACGGTTCCGGGCTCCGATTTCAGTACGACGACGCATGGATTGACGACGGCGTCGCCCTCGGATCCGACCTTCCCCTTGAGCACGGCGTCCTGCATCCACGGCTCGGAAAATCATCGTTCGGTTTTTTGGAAGACCGTGCGATCGGCTCCGCCGTTTATCCGACTTTTTTCGATCCGGCATCACCCGTGAAAGGTCTTCCCGAAGATGCCGGAAAGCTTGAAGTCAGCGCCCTTCTTCTGCCTCACAAGACGGATGCCCTGAGCGCCCTTTCCATCGTGCCGGCGGATTCGGATCCTCTTCCCGAGCGCCCCCGCGTGCGGAGCCAGTCGGAACTGCCCGAACTGATTTATGCCTTCCATGCCATGGAGCGCGGCAAGGCCGCAGCCGGTGAAATCGCCCTCATTCAGAACGGGCTCACGCTGCCCGGACGCCGTCCGGTCTTCACGGTCGAGAGGCATCGCGAAGTGCAGACGCTGCGCCTGAGGAGCATGCTCGACCCCATCGACAGGCCGCTTTGGATGCACATGGCGCTTGCCGCGGCCGAACGCTGCGGCATTCGCACCGTCGAGCACGAGATCGTGCACGAAATGGGTGAAAACGTCCTCTTCACGAGGCGTTCGGATCGAGGCTCGGCCGCCCCCGGGGATCCCGCCGTGAAGCCCCTCCTGACGCTGACGGGCGCCTCGCTCGCGCGCCGGAACGATTCCTCGCCGCGTCCGCTTCCCGCAGGCTATCTGGCGCTTGCCGACATTCTCAACGGCGGCGGCGCGTCTCCCAGGGAGGATCTGCCTCAGATGTGGCGCCGCATCGCCTTTGGGCTTCTCACGGGAGGCGCAGCCGACTCGCTTGCGCGCTGGCAGTTCCGCCGGGAGCCGCTCGGCTGGCGTCTTGCCCCCGCCTATTCGCTCGAATGGAATCCTTCCGCTCAAGGGCCCGGACTCACCATGGACGGCAGGAAGCGCCTCATGTGCGCCGATGACGCCCTGCCTTATGCGAGGTACTTCGGGCTCTCCGTCAGCGACGCGAAGGGCATTCTCATGGAAATGCGCCGCGTTCTCTCGGGCTGGGAGGGCATCGCCGAGGAATTCGGCGCCGATGCCAGGGACATCGCCTACATGGCGCCCCTCTTCGAAGAGAACCTGTAACGCCGCCGTCTTGGAGCCCGCTCACGCATTTGCGAGGCCAAAACGTCAAAAGGCCGGACACGGCATCGTGTTCGGCCTTTTGTTCGCTTGTTCCAATCCATTCAAACGGCGCTCAACCGTTGTTTCAATCCGCCATCTCGTCGCGGCGCCTCTTGCGCAGACGCAGATTCACGCCGATGCGCTCCGCCGCCCCGGCCCCTTCTTCACGTTCGGACCGCGCAATCTCGATGGGCGCTTCGTAAAGCAGTTCTCCATCCTGGTTGCGAACGGCGGAGGTTCGGCGATCCTTGACGTTGATGGTGCCCGGGATGCGGCCTCGACGGACCTTTTCTTCGGGATTCCAGGGTTCGAGACCGTCGGTGAATTCGGCCTCCCAAACGTGAATCGGCTCGTCTTCGCGGCACTTGACGGAAGCGGTGGAAAGGTCCTCGGTCGTAAATGCCGCGCCGGGGCCGCCCACCATGATTTGCAGACCCAGCGTCTCCATCACCATCATGAGCTTGTCGAGCTGAACCGAGGGCTTGCCGTTTTCGAGCTCCACATAGAAGCGGCGGCCGACCCCGCAGCAAATGGCCGCATCGGTCTGAGACATCCCGAGGCGCATTCGCGCGAGTCTGACGAGGGCGCCGATTTCGCGAATGTCGCTGATGGTGATCCGCTTCGTCCGCTTTATGCGGCGGACATGCTCACTGCCCGTCTTTTCAAGATTATCAGTCATCAAATCCCCTTCGGCGCCATGCGTTTGTGATATTTTTTTCCGCATGGGAGCCTGCATCCGAAACACCGGCGACGGCGAAGAACATGCTCCGCGCATCGCCATTTGCTCAAATTATGACGGCTCCCGTATTATTTTTCAAGCCCCGAAAGGGTCATTTGATACCTGCCGCCTCTTACTCGCATCGGCGTTTTAAAGCGTCAAATGCCCCGTTCAGGTCTGAAATAAGGTCTTCCGGAGCCTCCAGCCCCACTGCAATGCGAATCATTCTGGAGAACGGCGCACCACGCACCGTACGGGTACCGTATCCCATAATGAGAAGCGATTCGCAGCCGCCCCACGAATAGCCGCGTCCGAAGAGCTTCAGGGCATTAACGAATGCGGACAGCTTCCCGTCATACTCGGGCTTGAAGACCACGCCGAAGAGGCTCGTCGCGCCCGTGTAGTCGCGCTTCCAGACGGCATGCCCCGGATCGGTCTCGAGCGCAGGCCAGCGCACGGACTCGACTTCAGGACGCTGCAGCAGCCAGCGAACGATTTTTTCCGCGGACTTCGCCGCCTGCTCCACGCGAACGCCCATGCTGTGAATGCCGCGATATGCCAGATAGACGTCATCGGGCGAAGCCGCCTGGCCCATTCTGACAGCCGTGCGGTATACCTCGGACCACGTGCGCTCGTTGCAGACCACGACGCCCATCAGCACGTCGGAATGCCCTGCGATGTACTTCGTAGCGGCATGCACCACCACGTCGACGCCGTGATCAAGCGGCTTGAAGTAGAGAGGCGTCGCCCACGTGTTGTCGATCACCGTCGTGACGCCGTGCCTGCGGCAGACGGCCGCAATGCCCGGCACGTCCGACATCTCGAAGGAATGCGAGCCCGGATTCTCAAGCATGAGGAGCGTCGTCTCGGGACGGATCATGGCCTCGATCTCCTCGGGCGCCGCCGTCGGATCGAAAAATTCCACGTCCACGCCCATTTTTCCGAGAATTTCCGTTGCAAATTCGCGCGTGGGCCCGTAGAGCGAGTCGGCAAAGAGCGCATGGCAGCCCGCCTTCACGAAGGCAAAGAGAGGCGTCGTCGTGGCCGCGAGTCCCGTTGAGAATGCCCAGGCGCCGGCGGCATTGGGGCCTTCGAGCGTCTTCATCGCCGAATAGAAGGCCTTGTGCGCGGGACCGCCGTAGGAGCCGTAGCAGGGCTTGCCGTCGCGGCAGGCCTGCTCGTCATGCACGCGGTCCATCATGTCCTCGCAGCTCTTGTGGAGAACGGTTGAAGCGCGCACGACGGGCGGATTGATGTACCCCCAGTCCGGGTCCCAGTCGCGGCCCGCATGGACGAGCTGCGTGGCGGTTTCAAGGTCATTGATCGACATGACGATTGCTCCTTTTGCAAATGGTTTGGACATCCCGCCCGCAAGCGGGATCATCCGTTCATTTTCGCACCGCTCTAAACCGGCGGGTATACCGCAAATTGCAAAAATCCATGCCCCAACACCCTGTCTTCACGACCGTCGGGAACCCAATGCCGATTCGAGCCGTCAGCGGAATCCGAGCATTCGCCTGAGAGCGCGGCCGATTCTCCAGAGAAAGTCGACAATCCGCTGCAGGATCGAGCGGTGGCGCTTTCGCCAGAGCCATGGCGCCTCCGGATTTCGCTCCGCCCAAAGGCCCTTGCGGGCTCGCCTCGCCCTAGCCTCAGCCTCGACGTAGCGGCTTCGATCCGCCTTCGGGACGGCTCTAATGTAGGTGCCGTAGGCCCAGGCCTCGCCCGCCTCGATCATGGCAAGGCCCACGTCGAGGCCCTTGACTTTGATGATGCTCACCCATCGTCCGTAGCGGTCAGCCGCGACGCTTCGCACCATGACGGTCCTGCCTTGAATCATGGACCTCAGGAGCCTTTCGGACTCGCGTCCGCGGGGCTGTTCCGTTTCAGGCGCGTCCATCCCTGCAATGCGCAGCTTGACGCGGCCGTATTTGCCTTTCACCCAGATGGAATCTCCGTCGCAGACGTGCTCGACCTTCGCCTCGAAGACGAGCGGAAACCGCCGGCGCCTCGCGACATAGCGGACAAGCCAGAGAATCAGCAGGATGAGAAAAACGCCCATGGCCGCTACGGCGCCCGAAATGTCGACCGTCACGGCAGTCCTCCGGAGAAGCGGCGGCCCCCAATTGTTTTCTTGTGTGTCAGATGAGTTTTCACTGCCAAACTTCGTTACACGTCTTGATGGATTTTTCCATGGAGGCCCTCAACTTTGAGAACCGTTCCCAATACAATGGATTCATGCCTGCCGTTCGGAACACCGGACGCGGCCGCTTGAATATTGCACGATCCACATTATGGACGCGCGAAGGAGAAAACTCATGAAGAAGACGCTCATCGCACTCGGC
>JAXZEJ010000259.1:0-6413 GCA_037424205.1 bacterium
CGTTGCTTCCCGGGGCAACGAAGCCATTGAGGCCCTCAAGAAGTTCGGCGACAAGGTCGACGTCCGCACGACCGGCCTTTCAACGAATCCCGTCTACACCCGCGCCAAGGAAGGCGAGGTTTCTCAGATCGGCGCCTGGGACGCCCGCGAGACCGTGCGCGTCACCGTGCGCGACGTCAAGGCGGTTCCCGACGTGCTCGCCGCCGTCATTCCTCACATGAACTACGAGGGGGTCACTTTCCGTGTGTCCGACAAGGCTCAGCGGGCGCAGCGCGACGAGCTTCTGAGAGCTGCGGTCGCAGACGCTCTTCGTCAGGCAAGGACTGTTGCCGAGACGCTTGGCGGCAAGCCCGAGGATGTGAGCGTCGCATCGGTGCGCGTCGGTTCTCACAACAGCGGCGGACCGCGCTATTACGCGGCTCCCATGCTGAAGGCCGAGCGCGCTGCGGTGAACATCGCGCCCGCAGTGAGCGCCGGCACGACGGAGGTCTCGCTCAGCGTATCCGTCGAGGCTCGTCTGCCGCAGTAGGTTTCCTGAGTTTCCCGGACGAATTATTCGGGCGTTCGCCTTCTGGCGGACGCCCGAAGCCTTTGCACGACGGAAAAACCGCCCACGAGCCTTCGTTTTTCATTAAAATGAGCGCACTTTCCACAAGCTCTCTCCGGAGATCGAATTGAACTCGCGAATCTATCCGCATCCCTTCTTCGCCCGCGAAGGCCGTCCCTTCATTATCGGCACGTTCGCCGCTACGGCCGTGCTGTGGCTTCTCGGCTGGCACTTCCTTTCGTTCCTGTCGCTCGTACTCTTTGTCTTCTGCGTTCAGTTCTTCCGCGATCCGGCCCGTGAACTTCCGACCGATCCGAAGGCTGTGCTGAGCCCGGTCGACGGCCGCGTCTGCAAGGTTCAGAAGGCTCAGGATCCGCTTACCGGCGACGACGCCATGATGATTTCGATCTTCATGAACGTCTTCAACGTCCACAGCCAGAAGTCTCCGGTTGCCGGCCGCGTCGAGGAGATCGTTTACAAGCCCGGCCTCTTCCTCAATGCCGATCTTGACAAGGCTTCGACCGACAACGAACGCAACGCCGTTCGCGTCACGACCGACGAAGGCCGCACTGTGACCTTCGTGCAGGTGGCCGGCCTCGTCGCCCGCCGCATTCTCTGCTACGCCAAGGTCGGCGATCGTCTTGAAAAGGGCGAACGCTACGGTTTCATCCGCTTCGGCTCCCGCGTCGACGTCTATCTGCCACTTGATGCCGAAATCACCGTCTCCATCGGCGACAAGGTGACCGGCGTGATGTCCACGATTGCCCGCCTCTGATCCGGCGCACTGTTTTTTGCATGAAAAGGAGCCCGTTCGGCAGCGAACGGGCTCTTTGCCTTTGGATGCCGGCTTCCGGACTCTGAAAAAAAATGTAAATAACTCAAGGGCTTGAAAGAGCCTCCGCCTTGTCTTGAGGCTATCTTGGAACATAGTGTTGTTCGTGAATGCTTTCTCGGACAGAGGAAAAGAATGCAGCCGCTGGATCCGTGCCTGCGATCTGCTTGTCGATAAAAGTTTCTCCTGTTCACGAACGGCATTTCGAAATCAGCGGATGATCTGAGTAGAATTTCATCCTTTTCAAGGGAATCGGCGCAGGGAGCGAGTTCTGCGGCCCGTATTTATTGCCGTCAAGGAATGCTTTTGTTATCGATCAAGCGCGTGCTTGAACACGCACGAAGTCTTTACAGGGACTGGCGCAGCGCCGGCTCGGGCCGCATTGCCGCGTCGGTCAACCTCGTTTGTCTGTGTCTGCTCTGGCTCATAGCGCCGCTCGAGGCCGAGCCGTTCGTTTCGCTGCGCCGAGACAAGGCATTTCTTTATCCTCAGGTTGACTTCCGCGCTCCGAAGCTTCTTGATCCCGTCCGCATCATCATTCAGACGATCTTTCTCATGGCCGTTCTGCCGCCGCGAGGCCACGGTCCTCGTCTGGTGCGCACGATCGTGGACATTCTGAGAGCCGGTGGCGCACTGATCGGCAGAGTCGGGGACGCTTTCGGTGCAGTCGCCCTGAAGTGCGTTCGCGCCGTTGCCGACGATCGCGAGGAGAAGAAGTCCGCCGGCCGCAGGCTTCCCTCCTGGGCTCCGGGCCTTTTGCTCGTGCCGGGGCTGGCGCTGGCCGCTCTCTGCATTACGCAGCCCTTCAATCTGCACGGCCAGATCGTTTTTCTGGCGCTCATGTTTGTCTCCATGATCGTGCTCATGCGCATTCGCGCACGCATCACGCTCATGCTCCTTTTCGTCATTTCGTTTGTCGTGTCCGGGCGCTATCTCTGGTGGCGCTGCACGTCGACCCTGAGCACGGGGAGCGGCATTGATCTTTTCTTCGGCATTCTGCTTCTTCTGGCCGAAATCTATGCCTTCTCGGTGATGGTGCTCGGCTATTTCCAGGTCTGCTGGGTGCTTGACCGCGAGCCTGCGCCGCTGCCTGCCGACCGCTCGGTCTGGCCTCATGTCGACATCTTCATCCCGACCTACAACGAGTCGCTCGACGTGATCAAGCCGACCGTCTACGCCGCGCTCAACATGGACTGGCCGGCCGAGAAGCTTCACGTCTACGTGCTCGACGACGGCAGCCGCGACTTCATCCGCGACTTTGCCGAGGCCGCCGGTGCCGGCTACATCAAGCGCGACGAGCACAACCATGCCAAGGCCGGCAACATCAATCACGCGATGACCGTCACGAACGGCGAGTACATCGTGATCTTCGACTGCGACCATGTTCCTTCGAACGACTTCCTCGTCTCGACGACGGGCTGGCTCGTCAAGGATCCGACGATTGCGCTCGTGCAGACGCCGCATCACTTCTATTCCCCCGATCCGTTTGAGAAGAACATGCATCTTGATCGCGCAATGCCGATCGAGAATGCGCTCTTCCATGACTTCATTCAGAAGGGCAACGACACGTGGAACGCCACGATGTTCTGCGGCTCGAGCGCGGTCATGCGCCGAAAGGCTCTTGAGGAGATCGGCGGCATTGCAGTCGAAACCGTGACCGAGGATGCACATACGTCCCTCAAGCTCAACCGCCGGGGCTGGAACTCGGCCTTCATTTCGCGCCCGCTGGCTTCCGGTCTCTCCACCGAGACGCTTGCCGCCCATATCGGCCAGCGCATCCGCTGGGCCCGCGGCATGATCCAGATCTTCCGCCTCGACAATCCGATGCTCGGCAAGGGGCTGACGCTGCCGCAGCGCCTGTGCTTCTTCAACGCGATGCTGCACTTCCTGCATGGGCTTCCGCGAATCATCTTCCTGCTGGCGCCGCTCCCGTACATGTATGCGGACGTTTATGTGATTTATGCGACGGCGGCCTCCGTCTTCGCATATGTGATTCCGCACATGGTGCATACGGCCGTGACGAATTCGATCCTGCAAAAGGGCTACCGCTATCCGTTCCTTGGCGGCGTTTATGAAACGGTGCTCTCCTGGTACATCCTCATTCCGACTACGGTTGCGCTGATTTTCCCGCATTACGGAAAATTCAACGTGACCGACAAGGGCGGCACGATCGGCTCCAAGTATCTCGACTGGCACATTTCATGGCCCTATGTCGTGCTGATTGCACTCAATGCCGTCGGCCTGCTGATCGGCATTCAAAAGGCATTCTTCGAACCGGATCCGCAGTATGTGACGCTCGTCATCAATCTCGGCTGGATAGCCTACAACCTGATGGTGCTCGGCGCCGCCATGTCGGTCGCGGTCGAGGAGAAGGAGGCGCACCGCTTCCCGCGCATCGGACTCTGTCTGCCGGCGGTGCTGGAGACGTCGGACGGTGCTCGTCATGCCGTGCGCACGGTCGAATATTCCCAGAAGGAGCTTCGCGTGCGCGGCGTTGATGCAGACCTCTCGTTCCTTGCTGCCGGCGATCGCGTGGCCTTCGAATTCAACGAGGAGTCCGGCCCCGTCCGCTTTGAGGGGGCGGTCATCGAAACGGCCGACGGTCGTGCCGACATCGCCGTCGATCTTCCGGACATGGCGGCGGAGCGGCGCTGGAACAGCGTGACCTTCTCGCGCCGCGGCATGTGGGCCATCAAGCCCGAAGGAAAGGTCGACGACCGCTTCCTCACTGGATTCCTGATGCTCGGCCGCCATGCTCTGTACGGCTATCGCTCCATGATTGAATTTTTGCCCGGCCGGGTTCTGCCCGCCGTGAGGGATGCAGTTCTCTCCATGCTGCCGCGACAGCCGGCTGACCGAAAGCTGTAACGACTAACGAATATTGAGAAGACATGAAGAATTCCAAACTCATCGGATCCGCAGCCGCGTGCCTCATGGCCGCAGCGCTTGCCGCGCCCGTCTGGAGCGCGTCCCTTGACGGCATGAAGCCCGTCTCTCAGCTTGAACCCGTATGGCGCACCGACGTCACGGGCTCGCGAACCTCGGTCGTGCCTTTGATGAAGCTTGTGCCGGGCGGAAGAGCCGGAGACGTGAAGCTCTCGGGCCTTTCCCGCGAACAAGTCTTCGATTTCGGCCTTCGCCGCGACGAGGTTGCTTCCGATCTGACGCTGGACCTGCGCTTTACGCCGTCGCCTTCGCTCGCGCCTTCCGGCTCGCAGCTCAATTTCTATCTCAATGGCCGCCTTCAGCGCTCGGTGCCGATTACGGCTTCCATGATCGGCAAGTCCTCGCAGATGACGGTCAAGCTTTCGCCCAAGGTTGTCGAGTCCGCCAATCAGCTGACCGTCGAATTCATCGGTCATACGCCGTCGGTCTGTGAAAATCCGGCCGACCCGGCCATCTGGCTTGACATTGCTGCGGAGAGCACCTTGACGTTCGTCAAGCAGCGGGTGAGGCTTGCCAATGACTTGGCCGTCTTCCCGGCGCCGTTTGTCGACACGGCATCGAACGAGCCGGTCACGCTTCCGATGGTCTTTGCAGGCGCTCCGGATTCGAAGGAAAAGCAGGCCGCCGCCGTGCTCGCGAGCGTTGTCGGGCGCATGAGCGACTGGCGCGGTGCGGATTTTCCGGTTTATTTCGGCGGAACGCCCGCCGAGGGCCATTTCGTTGTCTTTGCGACGAACGATCGCCGTCCCGATTTTCTCAAGGATCTTCCCAGAGCCGATGGCCCGATGGTGAGCATCGCCGATGCGCCGGCGAGCCTGGCGGGCAAGATGCTGATCATTCAGGGCCGGAATGCGGATGATCTTCTTGCCGCCGTTCGCGCTCTTGGCGCCGATCGTCCCGTGATGGTGGGCGAGACCTTCCGCGTGAAGAAGGCGGAGGTTCCGCCAGTGCGCGAGGCCTATGATGCGCCGCGCTGGATCAACGGCGACGTTGAGATTCCGTTCTCGAAGCTGATGCAGTATCCGGGCCAGCTTTCTGCTCGCGGCTACGTGATGGCGCCCGTGCAGCTGCCGGTCAAGTTCGCGCCCGATCTCTTCATGGTCGGCGACAGCGAGCTCGGCATGAAGGTCAGCTACCGCTATGCCAAGCCCATGACCGGCGAGACGGCGCAGTTCCGAGCCTACATCAACGGATTCCTTGTCGACAGCGACACGCTCGCGGGCAAGAACGGCCGCGGCGTTCGCAGCGTGCAGCTTCCTTCCTACTACGGACCGATTTCGGTTGATGATCCTCAGGGCGCTTCGCTCACACATTTGACGAATCTCGGATTCGGCGTGAGCTACGAGCGAATGATCGATGGCGGCTCTCAGGAAAACTGCCGTTCCGTTTCGCTCATCGGACATCAGATGGAGGTCGAGCCCTCGTCCTCTTTGACGCTCAAGGGGCTGTACCATCACGCCGAACTGCCTGATCTGAAGCTCTTCACGCGTTCGGGCTATCCGTTCACGAAATATGCAGACCTCTCGCAGACGGCGGTCTTTATTCCGCAGGACGCCGGCCGGAGCGAAATCACGACGATGCTCAACACGGTGGGCCGAATGTCTGCGATGACGGGCGCCGCTGCCATGCACGTTCACGTGACGGGCGACGTGTCCGATCCCGAGCTTGCCAAGCGCGACATTCTTGCCTTCGTGAGCTTCCCGGAAACGATGGCCGACATCGATTCCGAGAGTGCCGCCACTGTTCAGCTGAAGCTCGTCGAACAGTTCAAGGCCAGGGAGGCGGCGCTGCAGAGCACGGCTTCGGGTGCTCATGACGGAGACCTTGCCGCCATTGTTTCCGCCGAATCTCCGTTCTCGAGCGGCCGCACCCTTGTGGCGCTCATGTCTGAAAATGATTCGGGCGCCGCGCGTCTGAATGCCGAACTTGTGAATCCTGCCGGACTTGGCACGGCGAGCGGTTCGGTGTCCGTTCTCAACGCCGCCGGCGTGACGGGCTTTGATGTCGGCGGCCGCTATACAGTCGGCAATCTGCCCTGGTACCAGAAGGTCTGGATGAGCGTCGTCGACCGTCCGGGCGTTCTTGTCG
>JAXZEJ010000260.1:0-2433 GCA_037424205.1 bacterium
CATGGTGGGTGGTGTGGAAGGGGCTGAGGATATAAAGTCCTCACCCCTATCCGATATATTGAAATTTATCGTTATCTTCGCTCAACTAAATACATGGCAACTGCCGCGATTATCAACATAGTAACTGTCGGTACTAGACTTACAACGATAGGTGACCAAGTATTGAGCACACCCAGATACGAGAAAAGATTATTGAGCGCATAGAACAGAATGCCTATCATCACGCCAACGAACATCTTGATTGCAAGGCCGCCCGAGCGAGCATTCATGTAAGCGAACGGCATAGCAAGTGCGATCATAACAAGCGTAGCAAACGGATAAAAGGCCTTATTCCAAAAAGCAACCTCGTAATGCTCGGACTGCTGATTGTTCTTCTTCAAATGGCTTACATATCGATCCAAATCACGCATTGACATAGTATTGGGCTTCACAGTCATGACACTGAGAGTATCAGGCCCCAGAGTAGTCCGAAGCAGATAATCATCCGACTTCGTCATTTCAATGCGAGAATCAAGCCGTGCATAATCTCGCGCATCGAAAACAGGATAGTCATAACGAACAACGTTCTTCAAATGCCATCCCAGATTCTGTTCAAAACTAGCCGATTCAGATTCGATGAAAACGAGAATTCGTCCTTCTTTGTCGAATTCGAAAAGACGCCATCCTCCAGTTTCTGAAGAATTCGTGGCGCTGAGATACTTGACGTTGATATAACGATCAACCTCTTTGCCAGCTTCGTTGATCGTGACATCCCTAACCCAAACACCCGACGAATAGCCTCGAGCAGTAAGCATAGTCTGATTCTTAGCGAGGGACTTTACCTCGTCCGCATAACGAGAAGATGCCGGGGCAATGAATTCACCAAAAGTATAGGTGATGCCAACAAGAATAATGCCCGGCAAAAGAAGCGATACAGCAAGCGTCACAGGCGACATGCCAGCAACACGCAAGCATGTGAACTCGGACGTTGAAGCCCATCTTGACATGGTATACACAGAAGCCAACAGTGCTGCCAACGGCATTACTTCGTATATGCGCGCCGGAAGAGTAAACGCCGTTAGCATGAAGGCATGCATGATTGTGCGGCCTTCAGCCACGTCGTCGAGCTGACCGATCAAGTCAAAAAAGGCAAAAAGCGAAACAAGTGCGATCAGCAAAAAGCCTGTTGACAAAAGAATTTCCTTAGTCAGTTGGCGAGTAATGACGCGCATCTTAGTTCTCCTTAGACGAATTCTGACGGCGCCAATACCAAATACTGCACCTCACGGGAAGCCATCTCATCATGTAGACGCGACGGATGAAAAAGATTGCACAGATAACGGCCATGGATCCATGCAACAATAACAACCCGGAAATGTAGCCATACTTACCCTGCTCAATCCAAGTCTCCACCACAGAAATCGCATTGAGGTAAAGAATGAAGACTAGAGCGGCAATGATGATGTTCAGGCTTCGCCCAGCACGAGGATTCGATGCTGAAAGCGGAATCGCAAAAAGAGCAAGCAGGAACGCAGCAATAGGCCATGAAAAGCGCCAGAAGATCTGTCCCTGTTGATCGGGAGTCAAGCCAGCTAATAGAACAGTCATCGGCTGTGCAGCAACTTTACTGGAACCAAGACTCTTGTCGACCTTGATATCAAGGCGAACACCATACTCATCAAATTCAACTACGCGAGTGGCTGGAGAATCGACTGCAGTCTCATAACGACGGCCGTTATGAAGCACTATATAGCGATCCCCTTCCGAATTGATCTCGACTGTACCGCGCTGAGCTGTGACTGCGGATTCACCTTTGCCCGTTCGTTCAGCCATAAAGATGCGGCCCACTTCGTTAGACGACTTGCCTTGAGACTCAATAAAGAAAACACGCCTGCCACCCATAGTTTCAATGAAACGACCGGGGGCCAAACGATTAACCTCATCGCGTTGAGCAAACTCATTACGCGTAATCTCTGTTTGAGAACGAGCCCACGGAGAAATAACAACAGAAAGTACGCCAATCGCAACTACAAAAGGCAATGAAAAACGCAAGACAGGCGCAACCCACGAAAAGAGAGAGCGGCCCCCAGAAGAAAACCACACAACCATTTCGTTGTCCTGCCACCAGCGCATCATCGTCATCAAAACAGCAACGAAGAGCGATAGCGTAAGAAGAGGCGGCAGATTGGTAAGCGCATTGTAAAGCACCATCTGCAGTACGGTTCCATTGTCAATACGCCCGCCAGCCGCAAGACTGAGAATGCGGACCATACCAACGGCCAAGACAATGGTAAACAGAACGGTGAAGACGCCACCGGCACTGTTGGCCAGTTCAGAAACCATGGAACGCTTGAAGATCATGGAGCAGAGATTCCGCGCAAGTGTAAGGTGGGTCGACGATAGTAAGACGCCGCCTGTAAGACAGTATGCAAACTACGCCAAAATAATGATTTT
>JAXZEJ010000261.1:0-5817 GCA_037424205.1 bacterium
GCGCATTTCAGAAGCTTCAGGAGAAGGAGCGCATTGCGCACCTCGTCGAGGCGCTTGAAAAGCATCAGTTCATCGTTTACCTCCAGCCCAAGGTTTCTCTGTCGACTGAAAAAATCATCGGTGCCGAGGCGCTTGTTCGCTGGAATCGTCCGGACGTCGGCATTGTGTCGCCGGGCGAATTCATTCCGCTTCTTGAGCGCTATCGTCTGGTGCATCATGTCGACGTATTCGTATTCGAAGAGGTCTGCAGGATGCTGGCTGAGTGGAAGAGCCGGAATATGCCGATCCTTCCGATTTCGCTCAATCTGTCTCGCCAGACGATTGAGATTCCGAATTTGCTGCCGCACTTTCAGAGCGTGTGCAAGTCCCTTGACGTGGATCCCGGCCTCATCGAGCTTGAGATCACGGAAACCTCGGCGATCACGAGCTACGACAGGGTCCGCAAATTCATCGGCCAGCTCAAGAATTTCGGCTTCAAGTGCTCGATCGATGATTTCGGCTTCGGCTATTCGTCGCTCGGCTGTCTGAGCGAACTTAAGGTCGATACGGTGAAGCTCGATCGAAGCTTCTTTGTCAACCATGATCGCGCCAAGGCCGGGATCATTGTCAAGGCGGTGACGGATTTGGCAGTTATGCTCGGATATCATACGGTGGCCGAGGGCATTGAAACCGAGGAGCAGCTGGCGGATCTCAAGCAGACGAGCTGCAATGCCGTACAGGGCTTCTATTTCTTCCGTCCCATGCCAGTTGAGGATTTCGAACAACAGGCTGAGTCTGAATCCAATGCGATGAAAGCAGTGAAGGATTGACAGACTTTTAGTTGATAGACCAAATAAAATTGGGGACCTTCGAGGTCCCCGATGCTTATCTGCGTGTGAACAATCGACCGACCGGACACGCAACCCCATCCAAGGACCTGACAATGACCAATTTCAATCAAAAAGGCATGCTTGACGACTCTATCTACAAGGAGGTCGGCGATTTGCTGGCGGTGGGCGGCTGGATGATTGAAATGCCGAAGGACGGTTCTCATCCCCGCATGTACGGCAATCGTCAGATGCATGCGATATTTGGGGCGCCGGAGGAACTTTCTCCGGAGGCGCTCTTTGACTTCTGGTTTGATCGGATCATTCTGACCTTCAGGGGGTCGCCCGAGATGATTCGGCAGGCGCTTGCCAAAGGACAGGGCGGTCGAGATTCCTGCTATGCCTGGCAGCACCCCTCAAAAGGCTGTGTTTTTATCCGTGCGCGCGGAGCCAGAGGCGTATCCGAGAACGGGAATACTTGGCTCAAGGGGTTGGTGGAGGTAGCCGAGACTGAATTTCAGTTCAGTATGCCGGAAGGAAAGCCCTTCAGGATTCTTGAGGCAAGAAAGCTTCAGATATATGCGCCGTATTTCCTGGAGACGTATGAAGAGATTCACGAAATCGACCCCGTGACTCTTCGTGTGACCCCTCTAAGCTATCGTCACGATCACTATGATCCCAGGCCGAAGGATGTAGACCTTTGCGAGCTTCACAGGCTTGACCTTCATCCGGAGGATTTCGAGCGCGTCAAAGCTGCTTTGGACAAGAAGACGCTCGAAGGGATCATCCGTGACGGGAAGGAGCTGACCCTGCAGTTTCGTGTTGCCGACAAGGTGCTCGGGTGGCGCTGGGTTGAGGCGAAGTATTTCGCCGCAGAGTACTGGGGCGTCCCGAAGATTCTCGTCAAAACGATTGATGTCGAAGCCCGGCGCCGTGTACGGACGCTGGAGGCCGAGAACCGTGACCTGGTCGAGGCGATGTTCAACATCTATGAGTGCGTGGCCGAAGTTGATCTGACGACGGGTACGCTGCGGTTCCTCAAGCATCCGGACTGGGATTCGAAGGAATTGCCCGATGTCATTCATGTCGATCAGCTGACCGAGAAGGTTGCGCCCAGAATTTTGCTTGCTTCGGAGCGTGAGAAGTATCAGTCCTATTTCAATCTCGACGATTTGAGAAAGGCCGCCGTTGCCCGCGAGCATGGTGACTGTACCATCCGCATGCGCAGCTTCCTGAAGGATGCGGAGTACTCCACTGTGCGTATCAGCCGTCTCTACATCAAGAATCGACGGGACAAGCTTTATATCGTCAATACTCGCGAAACGTTCGATCCGACCTCCAACGAGGTTGCAAACAATCTTGCGAGCCAGACCTGCGACTGCCTCTACTATGTGGATTTGGCGACGGGCTACTTCCGCTGCATTTTCGCGAAGGATGCGGTGGTGGCGGGGTACGAAGGCGAGGGGTATTGGAAGAACCTTCTTAGGATGGTCGAACACTATATCGTGCCGGAGGATCGCGAGATGGTTCTTCGCATGCTGTCGGGCGACGTGGTCAAGGCGGAGCTTGAAGCGAACGGCGAATATGCCTTCAGCTACGGCTTGGTCTACGACAATCGCGAGTTCCGAAGAAAGGAGATCATCGTCCGCTATGCCGATCAGAAGCACAGCATTGCGATGATTCAGCGCAACGACGTGACGGAGGCCTACGAGGCTGCACGCCGCCATGAGCTGCATCTTGCGGTTATTGAGCATGAGGCGTCTCTGGACGGGCTGACAAAGTGCTTCAACCGAAGCGCGGGCATCAAGCGCATTGACGAGCATCTGACTGCTTCGCATGGAACTGATGCTCTTCTGCTTCTTGACCTTGACAACTTCAAGGACATCAACGACACGTTCGGCCACAAGACGGGCGACGAAGTGCTCAAGCATTTCGCTGAAACGCTCAAGAAGAGCGTCCGCACGTCGGACCTGGTTGTGCGCATCGGCGGCGACGAGTTCATCGTCTTCCTCAAGGACGCCGGCTCGCGAGAAAACGTGACGAACTGCGTCAAGAAGATCTTCATGCGCATCATGACCGAACATTACGGCGCGGAGGATGACTTCGACGTCGGCGCTTCCATGGGCGTGGCCGTTGCACCCGACGACGGCGGCTCGTTCGAGGAGCTTTACGAAAAGGCCGACGAAGCCCTCTACCGCGTGAAGCGCGGCGGCAAGAACGGCTATGTGTTTTTCAAAAACTGAACCTTCGTCCGAATCTTGTTTGAATTTATCGAAAAACTCATTCGGTATATTCGAACGAAAGAAAATCGCTCTCGGATGTCAGAATTCTGGAGCCCCTTCTCACATAGGCAGGGAAGAGTTGTCGGAAATAATTGTTTCGCACAGTTGAGACCGAAAATCTGTAACAGACCGATCCGGTTGAATTCTTGGAACCGTTGCGGGACAACGATTTGGGTGTGTTATCCTAGACATGTTGCGAGTCTGCATACCGCATACATGGATACGTCATCACTTGCATAGGGTAATCCGAACGGATGGTATGTCTTATCTTAAGCTGTGCAACAGCCGTTTACGGTATGGTATGCACATGGGATGGCCTATTTTCGGCCCCGATGAGGGTAAGACTGGATTCCCGTGAAAAGCACGTTGCATAAAATGTGAGTATATGCGCCCGCGACCCCTCAAGCGACGCACTCCGCTGTTGCGAAGGTATCAATTTCAATCGAGCCTGCCGTGTAGCACGCAGGCGACAATAGAAGAACACAAGCTCACTAAATGACTAACAGTACTGACAAGGCTGCCGCATCCGCCGCCATCCGCGTCGCTCCGAGAAGCGGCCGGGTGCAGGCCGGCGTTGTGCTCGACCGAGACGGCGTGACTGTTGTTCAGAGCCGCGAGGGAATCGACGCAATGGAGCGGGCGGCCTATGTTGCCTATCCCGCCGATTGCGGCAATGCTCCCGAAGACAGGGCCGGATTCGCCGCCAGGGTGATCCGCAGCGTTGTCGACAAGCCCAACGACTGCGATGTCTGGGCGAACCTCTCCGAATCCGTCGTTTACGTCCTGACGCTTCCCGTCGTCAAGGACGCCGATCTTGACGCTGTTGCGCTTTTGAACGCGAGCCGCGTCTCTCCGATCAATCCCGACGAAACCAATTTCGACTACCGCCTTCTCGGCCGCACGGCCGGCACTGACGTGCCGTCTCTGCGCGCGACCGCCGTGAGCGCCTCTCAGGAAGGCTGCGAAGTCTGGCGTTCCGCCTTTGAAAGGGCCGGCATCCGGCTCGCCGGCCTCAGCTCTCAGGAGCTCGCCCCGGCGCTTCTCGCCTGCCGCACGCCCGTCGATGAAGGCTGGACGACCTACGCCTGCATGACGGTCGATGCCGGCGAGAGCGTCCTCACCATCATCGAAAACGGCCGCGTCGCGCTTCAGCGCAACTTCAACTTCGGCATGGATCAATTCCTCGCCGATGCCGTCGAGCGCCTTTCCGTCACGGAAGAATACGATTCGGACGAATCGCCCGACGATCGCCGCGCGCGTCTGACTTTAAAGGTCAAGCAGATCTTCGCCGACGAAGAGCTTCTGAAGACGCACGACGACATGCTCGCAGCGAGTCTTGACGCGGGTGTCGACCGCTCCATCAAGTACATGGAGCGCACCTTCAGCTACTACGAGCGCGTCGAGCACGGCGCCACTCCGATGGGTCTGTACCTCACGGCCGACCACGGCGTGGCTCAGGTGCTGGGCCGCAGTCTGGAAAGCAAGCTCGGCATTCCGTGCAAGCTTCGTCTGCCCGACGCCTACTACGTTGAGGGCGCTAAGGACCGCATTCACGGCATCAAGGAAAACTTCAAGTGTGTGGCTGCTGTCGAGGCTCTGGGCCTTGCCTGCAGCAATGAGACGACGCCCAACCTGCTGGATCTGCCGGCCGCTCACCGCCCGCGCCGTCGACAGCGAAATGCAGCGCCTCGAGGCGCTTGAAGCCCGTGGCGTCGCCGTTCTCGAGCGCCGTCGCTTCACCGGTCTTCTCGGCGAGCTTGCAGCCGTGCGCGGCGATGACGTCTACATTCGATCCGTCGAGCTCGTGCCGGCCGGTGAGGCCGTTTCTGAAGACAAGAAGACGTCTTCCCGCGGCGACCGGAACGAAAAGACTCAGCAGACGCTTGTCGTCGTGCATGTGAGCCTCTACGGCAGCGCTCAGGAGCGCGAGGCTTCCTTTGCGGAATTCATCAATCGTCTTGAAGGACTCAACCGCGGCGGCACGATGACCGTCGTGACGGAAGATTCCGTGGACAACGGCGTGGCCTACGCCATTCGCATGAGCGGAGGCTTCTGATGAAGAACGTGTTCAAGAATATGCGCGGTGCCGGTCTGGGCGGCCTCCTTGTGATGGCCGTCGTCTTTGCCGTGTCCGTCGTGCTCGCGGGCGGCCTCTACTTCGCCAAGCTTTCGCGCGGCATGGAGCTCAACGAGGTCAATGATGAAATCGCCGCTCACCGTACGATTGCGCCGATTGTGGCAAGCCTCAAGGCGCGCCGCGTCGAGACGGAAAAGCTTCTCACGCCTGCGGCCGTTTACGACATGCCCAAGGATGTGCGTGGTCTTCTGAAGACGCTTCGCGTCGTGGCTCAGGATGCGGGCCTGCACAACACGCAGTTCGTGCCGGACGCCATCTCTGTCGTGGGGAAGAGCGACATTCGCCTCAAGGGCGAGGCTCAGGGTTCGACCGACTGCTTCCGCCGCTTCCTCGTGGGCCTGAGCTCCCAGAACTGGATCTCGTCCATCGGCCGCGTCAAGGCTTCGGCGGGCGACGATGCCGACAGCAATAAGTACGAAGTGACGATCCGGGCTCGTTTCGGCCTTCTTGAAGAGCAGGGAGGCAGGTGATGAATTCTCGTGAGAAAAAGCTTCTCGGGCTCGTGATTGTCGCCCTGATCGTGGCGGCCGGCGACTTCTTCTAAGAGGTGTGTAGCACTTTAGTGCCACCCCCCTGCGCATGAAAGCGCGGT
>JAXZEJ010000262.1:0-15624 GCA_037424205.1 bacterium
TTAAGCCGGACGCCGTTTTTTCAACGGGCGGCTATGTATCGGTGCCTTTCGGCTTTGCCGCGCATCGCAGGAAGCTTCCTCTTGTGATGATGAACTGTGACGCAGATTTGCTGATGTCGACCAATACGCTTCTTCCTTTCTGTGATGCGCTTGCCTGTGGTTTTGCCGGCGGAGCAAGAACCTTTGCAAAGGAGAAGGGCCGTACGACGGGCAATCCCGTCCGCGAGGAAATCGTTGCGGTCTCGCCTCCGCAAGACCGCATGGCGGATCGCACGGGGCCTTTGCGCGTCTTCATTTTCGGAGGCAGCCTTGGTGCGCAGGTCTTTAATGAAAACATGCCGTCCGTCTTTGCTGCGATTCCTCAGGAACAGCGTCCCGTCATCGTTCATCAGACAGGCAAGGACCGCGATGCTCCTGTGCGTGAAGCCTATGAAAAGCTTGGCGTCAAGGCTGAGGTTGTCCCTTTCATCAACGACATGGCGGCCCGATATGAAGATTGCGACGTAGTGATCTGCCGAGCGGGCGCGACGAGCGTTTCCGAACTCTGTGCGGCCGGCGTGGCAAGTATTCTGGTGCCGTTCGTCGC
This sequence comes from bacterium, assembly GCA_037424205.1. Lineage (GTDB taxonomy): Bacteria > Pseudomonadota > Gammaproteobacteria > Burkholderiales > Burkholderiaceae_F > Sutterella. Next base: position 587 of record JAXZEJ010000262.1, read on the forward strand.
CAAGACCACGGCGCATCAGACTGGTAATGCGAAGTACATGGTCGAACGCCACGCGGCAATCATGGTTCCGCAGACCGAGTTTACGGTTGAACGCATGGCCGAGCTCATATCGGGCCTCACTCGCGATCATTTGCTCGAGTTGGCGAAAAATGCTCGGGCGACGGCGCGACCGCAGGCTGCGGAGGCGGTGGCGACTCTTATCGAAGAAACCGTTGCCCGCAAATCGGGAGCGCAGAATGCCAGGTAAAGGATTGACGGGCAGAATCCATTTCTCTGCCCTCTGAGGAGATTCAAGCGTGAAGTTTTTGGTCAATCATCTGCATTTCGTCGGAATCGGCGGTGCGGGCATGAGCGGCATAGCCGAGGTGATGCTTAATCTCGGGTACGTTGTTAGCGGTTCTGATTTGGCAAAGAGCGCCGTAACCGAGCGTCTGCAGTCGCTTGGTGCGCGCGTCTTTTGCGGTCATGACAAGAAGCATATTCGCGGGGCCGATGCTGTCGTGATTTCGTCGGCTGTGCATGAGGACAATCCTGAGGTTGTTGCGGCCCGCGAGCTCGGGATTCCCGTTGTGCCGCGCGCTGTGATGCTTGCGGAACTGATGCGCCTTCGCCGCGGCATTGCCATTGCAGGCGCACACGGCAAGACGACAACTACGTCGCTTACCGCATCGTTGCTCGCTGCGGGTGGGCTTGATCCGACCTTTGTGATCGGCGGCCGTCTCAACAGTGCAGGGGCAAATGCAAGATTGGGTACGGGAGAATTCCTTGTTGCCGAGGCGGACGAGTCGGATGCGTCATTCCTCAATCTCACGCCTGTGATTTCTGCGGTGACCAACATCGACGAAGATCACATGGACACGTACGGCCACAGCTTCGAGAACTTGAAGTCGGCCTTTGTGGACTTTCTTGAGCGACTTCCGTTTTATGGCGTGGCCGTGCTTTGCGCAGATGATGCGCACGTTCTCGAGATCCGTCCGCGCGTGACAAAACCGGTGATTCTTTACGGTATTTCCGCCGAGGCTCAGGTTCGTGCGATTGATGTTCGTGCCGTTGGCACCCAGATGGCCTTTACGGTGCTGAGGCCGGATCATCCCCCGCTGCCCGTCGTGCTAAATCTGCCTGGCATCCACAATGTGAGAAACGCGCTCGCTGCTGTGGCGATTGCTACCGTGGTTGGTGTTTCCGACGAGGCCATCGTGCGAGGCTTGGGCGAATTCCGCGGTGTGGGCCGACGCTTCACGCAGTATGGGGAGATTCCCGTGCGTGCGGATAACGGCAATGTGATTGGGCATTACAGACTCATCGACGACTACGGTCATCATCCGCATGAAATGGCGGCTACGCTGGCTGCTGTTCGAGGTGCCTGGCCTGAGAAGCGCATCATCGTTGCTTTCCAGCCGCATCGCTATACGCGAACGCGTGACTGCTTCGACATGTTTGTCGATGTCTTGAAGGATATTGACGGGCTTGTTCTTGCCGATGTTTATCCGGCTGGAGAGGCTCCGATTGAAGGAGCGGACAGCGAGCATCTGGCTGCGGCGATTGCTGCCAAGGGCTTCCACCGCCCCGTTGTCGTGCCTGTTGAAAATGTGGCTGATGCCATTGGGGCGATGGTTCGCGATGGGGATGTCGTGATTACGATGGGGGCAGGCTCGATTGGCCGTGTCGCGCCGGCGATTGCTGAACAGGCAAAGTAACTGATGAAAAATGATTGAACGAAAGGAAATTGTGAAGATGGAAAATCTGGGTCGTGTTGTGCTCCTGATGGGGGGCGTCTCCTCCGAACGCGAGGTTTCTCTGATGTCGGGCGAAGGCGTCTACAAGGCGTTGGTGTCGAAGGGTGTTGATGTCGTAAAGTTTGACCCGAAGACCGACAGTCTTGAAGCCCTTGAAAAGGGCGGCTTTGACCGCGCATTCATCGCGTTGCATGGCCGTCTCGGCGAAGACGGTACGATTCAGGGCGTGCTCAATTATCTTGGGGTCCCGTATACGGGACCGGGCGTTACGGCCAGCGCCATGGCGATCGACAAGGATCTGACCAAGCGCATTTGGCGCAGTGCCGGCATTCCGGTGCCTGAAGGCGTCATGATTAATCCGAAGGCAGATGACGAAGTGCTTGAGGATGCAATTGCGAGTCTCGGCGCAACGGGGTTGGTGGTGAAGCCGGCGCACGATGGTTCCTCCATCGGGGTCACGAAGCTCGGCAAGCCGACTGTTGCTTTGCTCAGAAAGGCGCTTGAAGATGCTGCCGGCGTGCGCGGCGACGAAGTACTCGTTGAGGAGTACATCCACGGTCGCGAATTCACGATTGCTGTGCTCGATGGCGTAGCTCTCCCTGTTATCGAAATTCGCGCTCCTGAAGGAGACTATGATTTCAACAACAAGTACTTCGGCGACGCCGTGCATTACGATTGCCCGGCAAAACTCGGAGATGGCGAGACCAAGCAGCTCGGCACGCTTTGCGAGCGCGCGTTCGCGGCTGTCGGAGCTCGAGGCTGGTCCCGTATTGATGCCCTGCAGCGCGCCGACGGATCCTTTGCACTTCTTGAAATCAACACGGCTCCCGGCATGACTCCGCATTCGCTTGTGCCGATGGCTGCTCGTGCAGTCGGGATGGATTATGCCGACTTGTGTCTTAAGGTCCTTTCGCTTGCCCGCTGCGATTGAGCGGATTGGCGACTGCTCTGATGACAGGCGGAGTTCCGTCGAATGAAGACTGAAAGCACCGTAAGGTCTGACGAATCCAACGCTTCAGAAGAGGTGGTTGTTCGCCGTGCGCAGGCGCGTGCGCTTGAAGAAGCGCGCGAGGCTCGACGGGCGAGCCTTCGCTTCTGGACAAAGACGGTCTGCGGTGTTGCCGCTGTTGTCGTTATGGCATTTGGGGCGGGACGGATTGCTGAAGCGGTGATGCACCTGCCAATCTTCGACTTCTCGACTCTGGAGGTTTCCGGGGATGTTTCGCGCGTGCCGGTCGATCGCGTGAAGCTGGCGGTCGAACCTGTCATTCGAGGCAATTTTTTTACCGAAGACTTGGACGAGGTTCGAAAGGCGGCCGAGTCGGTGCCTTGGGTCAAGAACGCTGTGGTGAGAAGGCTCTGGCCGGATGGTCTACGCGTTGAGGTCGAGACCTATGTCGCTTTCGCGCTCTACGAAGATGGGCGCCTGGTCGATCCGGACGGCGTGCTGTTTTCAGCCAATCCGGACGAGCGGGAGGATCCGTCTGCTCCGCTGCCCAATTTTTATGGCCCGGCAGGTCAGACCGCTCAGATTGCACGGTACTATCGCGAGTTCTCGCGAGCGCTAGTCTCAATCGGTGCGACGGTGACGGACATTGCGTGCAGCGACCGCGGAAGCTGGAGCTTTGTGATGGCTTCGAGCGGCATTCCGCCGACGAAGGTGGAGCTTGGTCGTGAAAACGGCAGGACGAACATTGTTGCCAAGGTTGCGGATCTTGCAGCTGCTTATCCGAGAGTCGTCGAGTTGATGGACGGTCCTCCAGCATCCATCGATCTGCGCTATGACAGAGCTTTTGCGGCTACGCTTCCTGACCGCGAAGCTATTGAGAAACTTCGGGAAGCTGAAAAGACAACCGATACGGATGTCCCGGACGACGAGCCCGGGACGGCGCAGCACGATGAACAATCCGAATGATTACCTCGTAGGTCTCGATATAGGCTCGCACAAGGTGTTGTGCGTCGTGGCGCTTCCGTCGCCCAAGGGAAAGGGGCTTTATCGCATTTGCGGGTACAGCTACCGGGATTCGCATGGTGTGCGCAACGGCATTGTCACGGATCTTAACGCGGCTGTAGACGACATCAAGGCTGCGGTCCGAGAAGCGCGTTCTTCTGGCAACCTTCCGGAAATTACGCGTGCCTGGGTCGCCATCGGCGGTTCGACGCTTACGAGTGAAAACTGCCAGGGAACGGTCTTTGTGCGCGGCAATGAGGTTAAGGCGGCCGATGTCGAAGCCGCGGAGAACAGTGCGCGCGAGCACAGTCGAAGGCAAGGCAGGCAGCTCATCAAGATGATTCCGCAGGGCTACTACTGCGGCGATACCTTTACGTCCAATACTCCGGTCGGTTTGGCGGGAGATAGGGTAACGGCCGCCTATCATGCAGTCTATGGTTCTGTGAAGAATGCTGAGAACATGAAGCGAAGCCTGCTTCGCTCGGGGATTGAGCTGGCCGGCTATGAACCGCATCCGATTGCGGCTTCGTTTGCAGTGCTTACCGACAGCGACCGTTATAACGGCTCTCTCGTCCTTGACATGGGGGCGGAGACAACGTCAATGACGCTTGTCTATGAGCATCAGACGCTTCTGACACTTGTTCGTCCCTTCGGTTCTGAGTTTTTCACGCGGGATCTGAGCACGATTTTCGGTTTGTCGCTAGATCAGGCTGAAGAAATTAAAATTCGTTTCGGCAGCTGTAGCGAGGATGGTGTGCTGCCGGGGGAAAGCGTGCGTCCTACGATTGAAGACGTGCACGGCACTCCGCTGTGTTCCAGAAGCCTCCTGGTTCAGACACTGAGGGAACGCGCCAGGGAGTTTTTCCGAATTTATCGTGACGTTGTCGACAAGACCGGTCATCTAGACAAGGTGCATACCGTTGTCATCACGGGCGGCGGCGCAAGCCTGCGTGCGATTGACGATGTCGCACGCGATGTTTTCGGCGTGCCTGTGCGCATAGCGGCGCCGCTCTTCATTGATGAAAAGAACACTCTGGCGATGCGTCCCAACGCAAGCGTTGCCATGGGGCTTGTCATGGCTGCCGACAAGACTCGTGCGGTCGGCGACAGTCGCGGCTACCGAACGCCATCCTTCCTGAGCCTCTCGGGAAAGATCAAGACAGTATTTTTGGGAGACTATTGAGCCAGCTTTCCGAAACCGACCGGATGTCGGTGTGTGGCAAGCAGAAAAGCCAAATCTCCGCCATAATTAAAAGATTCGACATTTTGGGGTAGAAAATGCCTTTTGAGATCCTGCAGGAACTTGATCCTCTGAACACCGTCATCAAGGTGATCGGTGTGGGCGGCGGCGGTGGAAACGCTGTCGAGCACATGATCGCGCACGGCGCGAAGGGTATTGAATTTATTGCCGCGAACACGGACCATCAGGCCCTGTCTCGTTCGCGTGCGCACGTGAACATTCAGCTGGGCTCCACGGGGCTTGGCGCTGGCGCTCGACCCGAAGTCGGAGCGGCTGCGGCTCAGGAAAAACGCGAGCAGGTGGCTGAAGCCATTCGCGGCTCGCACTTGCTGTTCATCACCGCCGGCATGGGCGGCGGCACGGGAACGGGTGCTGCGCCCGTCATCGCCGAGATCGCCAAGGAGATGGGCATTCTTACGGTTGCCGTTGTTACGAAGCCCTTCAGCTTTGAGGGCGGCCGCCGCATGCGTTGCGCCGAAAAGGGCATCGAGAATCTCAAGGACAAGGTCGACTCCATGATCGTGATCCTCAATGAGAAGCTCGAAAGCGAATGTCCCCCGAATGCCACGATGAAGGAATGCTTTGAAATGAGCAATGAAGTGCTCTACAAGGCATGCGTCGGCATTGCTGAGATCATTCATACGCCCGGCACCATCAACGTTGACTTTGAAGACCTTAAGACGGTCATGAGCGAACGCGGCACTGCCATCATCGGCCTTGCAACGGCTTCCGGTCCCGATCGCGCCCGCGTTGCCGCGGAGAAGGCCATTGCCTGTCCGCTTCTCGAAGGCGCAAACCTGCAGGGCGCCCGCGGCCTTCTCGCCTACTTTACGGGCAACGAGTCCGTCACGCTTGCTGAAATCAAGGAAGCCATGGCGGTGCTCAATACGTTCGTTCACAAGACGGCCATTGTGATTTTCGGTTCGGCTATTTCTGAAGAAATGGGCGACGAAATTCGAGTGACCCTTGTAGCAACCGGTCTCGATCGCCCGCTCGACGCGGACCAGCCGGCTCCGGTGGTTCAGCCGCCTCCGGTTTTCACGATTACGTCCGGACAGACGGAAGGCAAGGCAGTTTCGCCGGTAATGCAGGAAGCTGTTGCACCCCAGCCTGCTACGTCGGATTCGAATACGGATGAGCCCAAGTTCGTCATTCCGGCCTTCCTGAAGTAAGCGTTTCTCACGGGGGAGACCCGCGCAGACCAAGATGAAAGCCGGCGCTTCAAGCGCCGGTTTTCGTACGGAGATCATTCATGTTCAAGCAGCGCACGCTCAGACAATCTGTCGAAACCGTAGGAATCGGGCTCCACAGCGGTCGCAAGGTGCACCTTGTGCTTCGTCCGGCGGAGCCTGATACGGGCATTCTTTATCGTCGTGTGGACATTCGTCCCACCGTCGAGATTCCCGCACATCCGCTCAACGTGAACGATACGCGCATGGCCACCACGGTCAATGTCGGCAAGGCGGCCGTTGCAACCATCGAGCATTTGATGAGCGCTTTCAACGGTCTCGGCGTCGACAATGTGATTGTCGAGGTGGACTCTGCCGAGATCCCGATCATGGATGGCTCCGGTGCGAGCTTTGTCTTTCTTTTGCATCAGGCGGGCATTGTTGAGCAGGATGCTCCCAAGCGTTTTGTTCGAGTGCTAAAGCCTGTTGAAGTTCGCGAGGGCGACAAACTTGCCAGGCTTGAGCCGCATGAAGGGTTTCGCCTGACTTTTACCATCGCTTTCGGCCATCCGGCGATTGATCGTACGGAACAGAAGGCGGACGTTGACTTTTCTCGAGTCACCTACGAACAGGCTGTCTCTCGCGCACGCACGTTCGGTTTTGTGCAGGATGTTGAGATGCTTCGCAGAATGGGGCTTGCTCAGGGCGGTTCGCTCGACAACGCCATCGTCATGGACGAATTCCGCATCCTGAATCCGGGCGGTCTTCGAGAAAACGACGAATTTGTCAAGCACAAGATTCTTGATGCCATGGGTGACCTTTACGTGCTGGGGCATCCGTTGCTTGCTCACTATGTCGCACACAAGTCGGGGCATGGTCTCAACAACCAGCTTCTTCGAGCGCTTCTTGCTGATGAAACGGCTTGGGAGTGGGTGACCTTTGACCAGGCGGAGGACTGTCCGGTTGACTTCTGGATGCAGAAGACTGATCAGGTTAGACCGTAAAGTTTCTCTGCAATTATCCGGGCGTCTTGAGGACGCTCCGAAAGCGCCTTGGCGGCTTCAAGAAGCTGCGCAAGGCGTTTTGTATTTTCAGACGAGGGGTTGTCAAGCATGGACAGACGCTCGGCTTCACGTCGAATGTCGGCGTGAAGGGCTTCGGGATAATGAGCGTCGTCGGGCGCAAGCGTCGAAAGATGATTCAGAAGGGTTTTGCGCATGCGAGGAGACGGCGTCTCACGCGCAAGCGAGGCGATCGCTGCGGCGGCCGCTGCAGAAACGCGGGGAGGAGTTGTTGTCGAAGGTACGTCGTCCTGTGCTTCCGGGGCAACAAGCTCGGCCTCGGCAGCCAGAATGTCGTTGGGCAGGAGTTCGAGAGCTCTGTTAATGGCTTCCAGTCTTGCGTCGATTTTTTCCAGTTTTCGGGTCGCGATGAGTCGTCGGCCGATCTGTTCCTCTTGGAGCTCTAGCTTTCTTGCACGCTCGGCTTCCAGTCTTGGGTAGTCGCATGCTTCTTCTTCAGAGGGAATGATTGCAGCGTCGATGCCGTGAGTAAGATCTGCAACGAGCGTTGTGAGGCGCATATGTTCAGAGCTCAGCTGGATGGATTCGCGTCCGAGCCGCTCCTCAAGGAGACGGCGTCGATTGTCTTCGCCCGGCTTGATTACGTCTCGGAGCTTTTCCATTGTCGTTCTGAGCGCCGGATCTTCAATGTCGTCAAGAATGTTTGTAATGGCGGCGGCGCCGACGGCCGAAGGGGCGCGCTCGATTCTTGGAAGCGGCACGCCGGGCCGAGGAGCAGCGCGCTTCGGAATGATGCGGACGTCGACCTCGGTAATGGGGAGCCCTGCGGCAGCGGCTGTAGCTGCCAGCCTGGGCGTGAGCTGGCGAATGCGATTTTGCTGGACGGCGCTTTCGGCAAGCAGTACAAGCGTGTGCCCCTCGACGCGGCAGTAGGCGGGATCTGTGAAGTCGATGTTCATCCTGAAGGGACGAAGTACCTGAGCGGCAACAGTCCCTGCGCGTTTTGAGAGTGCGTAGGACGCCATAAGCGGCAGTAGTTCGTCGCGAGCAAGACAGGCGTCAATCGTCTGTCGCCCGAGTCTTCGGCGGATGAAGTCTTGTGTCACGTTAGCGCCTTGTTGTAACAGGAAGAAACCCCCTAAAGGATAGCCCGTAGGCATAAATCAGGTGTCGGAATTCTGTGCGATAATCCAACAACTATATTGGCCGCGGTCTATGGTGGGGCTCAATGCACGCCTTTCCTGCAAGGAGGAGATCTCGGCGCAACCGAAAACAGGGTAGCACGGAACTGCGTCTTCGTGATCGACGCGGCCTTGCCGCAGAAGATGCCGTCCGTGCTCTCAGATCCATTCTGGTTACACACAATGTTTGACGAACTTCTGACAAAAATCTTCGGTAGTCGAAACGACCGCCTGATCAAGCAATATCGCCGCAAGTGCGATGCCATCAACAAGCTTGAGCCCGCCATGCAGGCGCTCTCTGACGACGAGTTGAAGGCCAAGACGCAGGAATTCCGCGATCGCATTGCGAAGGGCGCGACGACCGACGAGCTTCTTACGGAAGCTTTTGCCGTGGTTCGTGAGGCTTCCGTTCGCGTGCTCGGCATGCGTCATTTCGACGTGCAGCTTATCGGCGCAATGGTCCTCAATGATGGAAAGATTGCTGAAATGCGTACGGGCGAAGGCAAAACGCTGACCGCTACGCTTGCCGTGTACCTCAATGCACTGCCGGGCAAGGGCTGCCACGTCGTGACGGTCAACGATTATCTGGCTTCCCGTGACGCGGACTGGATGGGGCGTCTCTACAACTGGCTTGGCCTTTCTGTCGGCAAGATCCTCTCCAATCAGAGCAATGAGGAAAAGCGTGCCGCGTATGCCTCCGACATTACGTACGGCACGAACAACGAGTTCGGGTTCGACTATCTCCGTGACAATATGGAGTACGATGTTTCCGCTCGTCGTCAGCGTCCGCTTTATTATGCAATCGTCGACGAAGTGGACTCGATTCTCATTGACGAAGCTCGTACCCCGCTTATCATTTCCGGACCTGCCGACGACAACACGGACCTCTATCGCGCTGTCAACGACATCCCGCCGCTTCTGACGCGTCAGGCTGAGGAAAAGGGTGAAGGCGACTACTGGGTCGACGAGAAGGCTCATCAGGTCTATCTTTCCGAAGCCGGTCACGAACATCTCGAACATATTCTTGCCGAGTGCGGTCTGGTGCAGCCGGGCGAATCTCTCTATTCGCCCAAGAACATCATTCTGATGCATCATCTCAATGCGGCTCTGCGTGCTCACACGCTTTTCCACCGAGATCAGCACTACGTTGTTCAGAATGGCGAGATCGTCATCGTCGACGAATTCACGGGGCGTCTCATGCCGGGCCGCCGCTGGAGTGAAGGTCTTCATCAGGCCGTTGAAGCCAAGGAAGGCGTGAAGATCCAGCAGGAAAACCAGACGATGGCTTCTATCACGTTCCAGAACTTCTTCCGCATGTACGGAAAGCTTTCCGGCATGACCGGTACAGCTGACACTGAAGCCTACGAATTCCAGGATATTTACGGTCTTGAAACGGTTGTTGTGCCGACGCACCGCAAGATGGTTCGCATCGACGAACAGGACAAGGTTTACCGTACGGTCAATGAAAAGTACCGCGCGATCATCGATGATGTGAAGGCTTGCTACGAGCGTCGCCAGCCCGTGCTTCTCGGCACGACGTCGATCGAAAACTCCGAGCTTCTTTCCAGCATGCTTACGAAGGAAGGCATTCCTCACAATGTGCTCAATGCCAAACAGCATGATAAGGAAGCTCAGATCGTTCTTGAGGCTGGCCGTCCCGGCGTTGTGACGATCGCCACGAATATGGCCGGCCGAGGCACCGATATCGTGCTCGGCGGCGGCATCAACAAGGCTGTTGACGCCATTCGCGAGGATGAAACGCTCTCCGAGGAGCAGCGCGAGGCGAAGATTGCTGAAGTGAAGGCCGAATGGCAGAAGCTTCACGATATCGTCGTGGAGGCCGGCGGCTTGCGCATCATCGGTTCTGAACGCCATGAATCCCGTCGTATCGACAATCAGCTCCGCGGCCGTGCCGGCCGTCAGGGCGACCCGGGCAGCTCCTGCTTCTATCTCTCGATGGAAGACCAGTTGCTGCGCATCTTCGGCGGCGATCGCATGCGTGCCATTGCCGACAAGCTCCATCTTGAGGAAGGCGAAGCTATTGAATCCAAGATGCTCACTCGCATGATCGAGTCTGCTCAGCGCAAGGTTGAGGGTCGAAACTACGACATTCGCAAGCAGTTGCTTGAGTTTGACGACGTTCAGAACGATCAGCGTCACGAAATTTATGGCTTGCGAAACGATATTCTTGAGAGCGAAGACATTTCCGAACTCGTCAAGAATTTGCGCGAAGGTCTCTTCACGGATTTGTTCCGCAGTTATGTGCCGGCAGAAACTGTTGAGGAACAGTGGGATCTCGACGGCCTTCAGACGAAGCTTGCCGGCGAGTTCGGCATTGAAATCGATTTCAAGAAGCTTCTTGATTCGAACGATCAGTTCTCGGACGAGGACCTTCTGGAAGCGCTTCTCAAGCAGGCTGAAGCTATGTATGTCGAGAAGGAGGAGATGGTCGGTCACGAAGCCTTCACAAACTTCGCTCGCTCGATCCTTCTCCAGATTCTCGACCAACTGTGGCGTCAGCATATTTCCGCACTCGAAGCTCTTCGTCAGGGCATTTATCTGCGCGGTTATGCTCAGAAGCAGCCTAAGCAGGAATACAAGCGCGAGGCGTTCAACATGTTTGAGCAGCTGCTTGATCAGATTCGAGAAACGCTCGTTCGCGTGGTCATGCAAGTTCAGATCAACGTGAAGCCGGCGGAAGAAGAATCTGTTCAGCCGCAGCCGGTGGAGGAGCCTGTTCAGGCTCAGCCTGCGCCTGCAGAACCGATGACGGGCAGTGCTCTTGACAACATGCCTAAGGAAGAGCTCGATCCTGCTCTCTTTGCGCATGTCGGCCGCAATGATCCGTGCCCGTGCGGTTCCGGCCGTCGTTTCAAGGATTGTCATGGCCGTCTTGCCTAACTGGTAGAGACTAGTCTTTGACGTCCAAAGCCCGTCTTCATGGTATGAAGGCGGGCTTGTTTTTTCGGGCTTGGAATGGAGGGGGAGACGTGACAAGGGAACGCTTGATTGAAATGCCCGGACTGCGGGTGGGCTTCAGCGCTGATGGGGGTGCGGCGGCTGTGGCCGTGCCGGCTTCGTCGCGGACTGCAGTGGCAATTCCCGATGCGGCGCTTGCAGACGGAACGGCGCAGGCTTTGAAGCTCAGACAGATGGCGGGAAGCCGAACCGGTTGCATTCTGATGAGCCGCGGTTTCTCCATGTTTGGTGCGGGCGAATTGTCCGATTCCGCATTGAGCGCACTAGGGCATGAGCTGGTCAGGCGGTTGGGGTTCACGGAAGAAGAGATCGCCTTTCTGCTTCAGGGAAGGCGCAGGGAGTTGACGCCGGTGGGCGCCCTTGTCGAGCGATGTGTCGAGGCGTGGAGGGGGTTGGAAGCCGGCGCCTCGTTACCCAGTGGCTGGATGGGCTTTGAAATGCCGTTTATGACATTGGAGGGAATGATGAGGCTAGGGGGCCTTTCGGTCGGGGATGCCGTGCCGATGGAAAACCGGATTGCATTGCTTGCTACTGATGCATCTGTTCGTGTGGACGTTTTGCAGCAGTTGCTCAATAGGTCTGCAAAGCCTGTCTTTGCCTGGCTAAGAGCGGTGGGAGTGTTGTCCGCGGCTGATGTCGTCATGGCGGTGTCGACAGGCGGAGGACGGCCGGTTGCTTCAATCGAGGATCCCGTGTGCGAAATGCTTTCCAAGGCTTTTGAATTGGCGCTGGAGCGTGCATCCCGAAATTGGGCGAAGACGCTGGGGCGCACGATTCGTGTGCGTCTGGAGGGGGTTGGAAATGAGGTCGAGGCAGAGAACTTGATAATGCGATTGACGGGAGCGGGACCGTGGTTGAGGAGTGCTCGGACTCCCGGGGAGGTGTCGGGAATTCTTCGTGCATCGCTCGAGCAGAGTGCGCTTCCCGGGCTTGATGTCTCTGGGTTTGCCATGAGGCTTGGTGAGACTGTCGATGTGTTGTCGCTTTCTCAGGTTTGGGACCTGGAGGCTCTGCAGACTGGACGACAGACAATCACGCTCTCAATGGCGCGTGGCAATTTGTCTACGACGTTTTGCGTGTAGCGAAATGCGTGGCAAAGGAGTTAAGATTTTCCAAGTGCGCCTCGTTTGTGGGCGGTTAGAAAGATAAAGGAAAAGCATCGTGAGTGAAGACAAGATTGTTGATGTTGCTGTCGGCGTGTTGATCCGCGAAGACGGCCGAGTGCTTCTCGCTTCCCGTCCTGAAGGCAAGCCCTGGGCCGGATATTGGGAGTTCCCGGGCGGCAAGGTTGAGGAAGGCGAAACGGTGCATCAGGCGCTTGCGCGAGAGCTTGATGAGGAGCTTGGCGTTCGTCTGGCTGATTCCTTTCCGTGGTTTGTGAAGGAACATCGTTATGAGCATGCGCATGTGCGCCTGCACTTCCGCCGCTCCCGCGACTTCTTTGGTGAGGCTCTTGCCAAGGAAGGCCAGGAGTTTGGCTTTTATGCGGCCAATGAACGTACGCCGGGCGTCCTTCTGCCAATTGATCAGAACATTCTCAACCGCGTTGATCTGCCGGATGTCTGGGAGGACAGCACGACTGTGCTGACGCTCTCTGAAAATGCATTGCATGCCACTGTTGTCCGCGATCGCAAGTATCGATTTGTAGGCGCACGATGCGGCAATCTGGATGATGTAATGAAGGCCGTTGCCATGGATTTCGATTTTGTGATCGTCAAGCCTGAGGTCTTCGAGTCGACGCTCTGGAAGGGCGAGCCGCGTCTTCCTACCTATGTCGAGGGCGTTCCGGCTGCTGACCTGCGCCTGTGGCAGGATCGCGGTGCCCATGGCGTCAAGCCCAACTGATGTTGGAAGCAAGGGTTTTCAAATGAAAAAAGCCGATTCAGTGAATCGGCTTTTCATTTGGCATGAATGATGTAGTGTCAGCGACGGCGGTTCCGACCGCCTTTGCGCTCCTCTCGTTCGACAGTGTATCGAGCAACGCTTTCAAGTTCTTCAGGCGTCATGCGGTCGGCAGATCCCGGATCGCCTTCGATGATGTAGCCGTCAGAGGCCCATTCGCCAAGGTCAATGAGTTTGCAGCGTTCCGAGCAGAAGGGGCGCCAAGGGTTGGCAGAGGAGTATTCGATCTCCTTGCCGCAGGTGGGACATTTGACTTTCATCGTATTTCTTGATTAGGAGGGTGTGCAAAGACCAAGACGGAAAGGAATTTCTTCCGTGCGAGCCAGGTGCAACTTGTGGTTTTCGTCCGGTCGCGAGAAGCGGATCCAGAGCATGTATTTGTTGGCGCTTACTTCAGGCACCAGTGTACTGTCGGCGGGAAGCCAGATCTGGACAAGCGCGCAGTTTTGATTGCGGTTCATGGAGACCTGGTAGGTGCCGTTGACGGCTGTCAGGTTCTGGCATTGCGAATTGGCGCGGAATATGCGCAACAGGAGCATGGTGCCGATGCGGATGGGCTCGAGCGTGCTTACGTAGCTTTGAAGCTCGCGTCGACGGACTTCGGGTGATGCATGCATCCAGAGGTGCATCTGGGGTAGGTCGAATTCACAAGTGCCGCCGGCAATGCTCTGACGAGTTCGGATGATCTGAAGCCATTGGTTTTCGCGGACGCGCTGCGTTGTGCGGCCGACCGATTCGGAGACGGCCTGAATGGCGGTACCGACTTCAGCCAGGTGTTCTGCTATTTCCGGATCGCTTGAGACGTTTTTGGCAATGAGTCGCTGGCGGTGACGTTCAAGCTCCTGAATGAGTTCGTGTCGAAGGTCCGAACGAGCCGTGGCATCAAGCAGATCGAAGAGAGCGGAGATGCCGGCCAGATGTGCGATGGCACTCGTTTGTGCGCAAAACCAGTCGAATCGCTGAAACAGCGCCTCCAGTCGGAGGTATGTGCGGATTTTCTCGTTGCAGGGAAATTCGTAGAGAAGATGCTCGGCCGTGGACATGTCTGCTTACGCTGATAGAAAGGGAATGTTGCTCATAAAAATACCACACACATTCGAATTGCGGTCCTGTGTTATCGGGTTAATGCCCTCCAAAAGTGTACGAGCTGGTCCAGTCGAGCTCTGAGCGCCGTCTCATCATCCTCATTTACAAGGATGTCGTCCGCGCAGGCAAGGATTGCGCTTCGCGGCGGCTGAGCCTTCAACATGAGACGGGCTGTTTCCGGGGTGAGGCCGGGACGGGAGGCTATGCGCGAAAGGCGAATGTCGTCAGATGCGTCAATGACGAGAATTCGTTTGACAGCCGGGTGGCGGAAGTCGGAGCGCCAAAGGAGCGGGCAATCGTAAATGACGACGGGGAGGTTGGAAAGCGTTTGGAATTGGTGCGTTACGGCGGTGCCGATAAGTGGATGAAGACATTTCTCAAGACGCTTGAGCGCACTGGGATCTCGAAAGGCGAGTTCGCGCATGCGGCGGCGGTCCATGGCTCCTTCGGAATTGATGAATTCTGGACCGAAAGCTTTGGCAACGGCATGTGAGCCGGCGGCATCGGGCCCTGTGAGTGCGCGGGAAATAGCGTCGGCGTCAACAACGGGAAGCCCGAGAGTACACAGATGTGCGGAGGCTGTGCTCTTGCCGGCGCCGATGCCGCCTGTGAGTCCGATAATGAGTGACATGGAATTAAACAGCTGAAAAGCAAAAAGGCACTGTCCTAAGACAGTGCCTTTTTACAGAAACCTGGTCGGGGTGAGAGGATTCGAACCTCCGACTCCTACGTCCCGAACGTAGTACTCTACCAGGCTGAGCTACACCCCGAA
>JAXZEJ010000263.1:0-6118 GCA_037424205.1 bacterium
CCCGGGCCGTAGACCGTGCCGTCCTCGACGCGGAACGGACGCTTGGCAACCGTGCCTTCCGGATAAACCGTGTCAAGGTGAGCGTTGAACATGATGTCGAACTTCTCGGCACCCGGCTTGTTCGTCGCAAAGAGACCGCGACCGGCCTTGTCGCCGAGATCGACGAGTTCGGTCGTGAAGCCGATTTCGTCGTAATGGCGCTTCATGATTTCGGCCACGCGCGTGACGCCGGCGCAGGTATTGCTGCCGCAGTCGATGTTGACGACTTCTTCGAGGTCCTTGAGATATTGTTCGAGCATTTCGTCTCTCCGCTGGTAATGACGGTATGTGATTTGGTCCCGGATCGGGCACAAGCATTCGCCCGTCCGCTGAAGGAAATTCTGGCCAAAAACAAATCGCCCCGCCTTGTACCTTGGTACTAGCAGGGCAATCATGACAATCCAAGCCGATGCTCAGGCCTGCGGATTCGCCGCTCCGTCCTCGGGATCAAGCTCTCCTATGGCCGAAAGGAAATGATGAAGATCGAGTGCCGAACGCACGTCAAGCTTGCGGCAGGCGTTCGAGCGATGAATCTTGACGGTATGCTCCTGAATGTCGAGTTCAGCCGCGATCTGCTTGTTGAGCATGTCTCGGGCAACGAGCTTCACAATGAGGCGCTCGCGTTCGGTGAGCGTTTCATAGCGCTCGCGCTTTTGCTCAACGTCCATGGCCAGACGGCGTGCGGCAATGTTCTTCTCAATCATGCGCCTGACAGTCTCGCGAAGCTTTGCGGGCTCAACGGGCTTTTCGCAGAAGTCCTCGGCACCGCGCTTCAGGGTCGAAACCGCCATACCTATGTCGCCGTGTCCCGAGAGAAACAAAATCGGCAAATCGATTCCGCGTCGAATCATCTCCTCCTGCAGCTCGAGCCCGCTCATTCCGGGCATGCGCACGTCAAGCACCACACAGCCGGGATGCCTCAGATCGTCGCGCTCGAGAAACGCCTCGGCGCTTTCATACGCCACGGCATTGATCCCGCCCATGCGAAGCGTGAACGCCTCGGAATTGCGAACCGTCTCCTCATCGTCGACGATGCGGGCGAGCGGCGGATAGAGATCGGGATTGGGCACGCTGTGAAACACTATTCATTCTCCTTATTGGCCGGCGTAATCTGCGGAAGCGAAAGCGAAACGATCAGTCCCTGAGGCTCCGCGCGCCTGAAAGCAAAGCGCCCGCGATGGCGCTCGGCAATGACGCGGCAGATCGAAAGACCCAATCCGAGGCCCTCGAACTTCTCGCTCGTCACCGGGTGCGAGAGCTCGGCAAACGTCTTGTCGTCAAGAGGCTCGCCGTTGTCCTCAACCTCGAGCACCCAGCGCGGATCCTTCTCGACCGAAAAATCCGCCTTAAGCCGCAGCTTGATTTCGCCTCGTTCAATGTTACCCTTCAGCAGTGCGTGGAGCGCATTTTTCAGCGTGTTGACGACAAGAAGCTCCAATTCGAGCGGATCACCCTCGATGGGCGCGCTTTGAACCAGATCGGCCGACACGCGCACGGCGGAACTCGCCGATCCGGACCTGAAAGTCGAATACGCAGACTTCACGACGGTGCAGAAGTCGATCTCGCGCTGCAGCCCCTCCTTCTGCTTGGCGTAGCGGCGCACGCGCTCGACAATGCTCGAGACGCGCTCGGCCTGGCGCCCGATCTCGCGGGTCGCCTCGTCGATCACGGGGTCGTGGCCCTTGCCGCCCAGATAGAGCGACAAGCCGTCCGCATAGTTGATGAGCGAGGCCACCGGCTGGCGCAGTTCGTGGGCGAGCATGCTTGAGAGTTCCGAAACGATGCCCGCGCGCTCGAGCTGCGACAATCGCTCGCGGTCACGCTTGGCATGGTCCTCCAGCGCGTCCTTCTCGTCGATCACCTTGACGAGGTCCTTCGTGCGGCGCGCAACGATCTTGCTCACCGACACGTTGTAGAGCATGGAGGCGATCAGGATCAGCAGGCCGATGACGAGCGCGTACTTGTAGCGCTCCTCGACGACCGAGAACTTGGCGTTCGACGTTTCGCTCGTGGGCGAATAGGTGAAGCGCTCGACCACGCGGCGCACGGCGCGATAGTCGTTCGTCAGGCTCCAGCCGTAGCCCGTCTCGGCCGAAGGCATGGTGTAGAGCGCGCCCGCAATGCGGCGCCGCAGCTCTTCGGGCACAAGAGTCTGTGCGGCAAGCACGCGGCCCGGGAAGAGCTCGGTCGAACGGCGGCAGGCGAAATCCTCCGAGGGCTTCTCGCCCACGATGCGCAGGCTGCCCGGCTTCAGAAGACCGGCGGCCGCCAGAGATTCCAGTTCGCAGACGCGCATGACGCCGACGTCGACCGTGCCCTTGAGCACGGCTTCGGCAATCGGCAGCCCCGTCTCTCCGAGGAATGTCGTCTTGCCGAAGAAGTTCCTCGGATATTGGGTTACGTTGGCAATCTCATTGAGCGCCACGGTCCATCCGTCGAAGGACGCCATGCTCGAAGCCGCCACGAATGCGGTTCTCAGGTCGGATATCAGGTTGTAGCGGGCATCGTCATGACGCACAACGAAGACCGCGCCCGCAGCCTTCTCTGGATTGGGCGCCTGAGGGGTCTTCAGCGTTGAAAGCCACTCGACGCCCGCGCCTAGGTCGGACAGATAAATGTAATAGCCGCTCGAAATAAGGAATAGATCCGTCTCATGATTGACGACCGCCAGCTGAAGATCGAGCTCCGAATACTTCTTCAGCTCAACCTTGACATCCCTTCCCTCGGGGCCGGCTCCTTTGAGAGACGCTTCGATCACGCCGGCCGTCTCTTGAATGAAGCTGTCGCGGTGACCCAGGCCGAGCGGATCGGCGTATCCGATTCTCAGCACGCCGTTGAACTGACGGGTGGGCTTCGGACGCGCTTCGGGCGTCGTCACGGAAGCATCCTCCTCGACGCCGGGCACGGCCAGATCCGCTGAAGCGGATGACGATAGAAAAACGGCCGCAAGAACGGCAGACAGAAAGAATGGGCGCATGGCTGGTCCTTGTCGGACATTCCGTACGGAAGGCTTGTCAATAATGATTTCAATTCCTCCATTATGCGCAATTGTCCGTCGCGCTGCCCGAAGGAATCCTCTTCCGTCAGCGCCTCAGGCGCGCATGTAAAAAAAGAGCAGACGCCCGTGCAGGGGCGTCTGCCTGAAATCGGCGGCCGGCAGGATAACCCGGCCGCGCCGAGAGGAATCGATGTTGTTCGATTAGTTGAGAATAATGGTCATGAGAATCATCACGATCAGACCGCCCGTCATCGGGATCACCGTGCGGCGAACCAGAGCGAAGGGGCTGATGCCGGAGCAGCCGGCCACGGCGACGACCACGGCGGTGATCGGGGACATCACGCGGGCAAGACCCGTCGAGAGCTGCATCGGCATGAGAAGAAGGATGGTCGAGACGCCGAACTGCTGGGCAAAGTCGGGGACGAGCGGAGCGAAGGCGAAGAACGGAGCGTTGCCGGAGCCCATCACCACGCAGGAAATCGAGATGAAGGCGACCACAACGATCATGATGGCGTAGGCCGGAAGGCCAAGGTTCTGCGTGCCGGCGATGAGGTAGTCGATCGTGCCGGTGGCGATGAGGCCCTTGGCGAAGAGTTCGCCGGCGACGACAAGCGTGATCACCGTGGCAAACTGGCGGCCCATCATGTTGAAGAATTCAAAGCCCGTGTTGAGCACTTCCTTGGCGGCCTTGCGGCAGAGTTCGCAGCAGAGGGCGACCGTGAAGGAGATGAACATGGCGGTCGGAACATCGAGCTTGACCGTGTCGATCACGAAGCGGTTGAAGACGATCAGAAGGACGAGCGGGATCATCGGCAGGAAGCCGTACCAGGCCGGAGCGCCCTTGGCGTCGATCGTGTCCTGCTTGGCGGTGGATTCGTCGACTTCATTGGCCTTTTCGCCGTCCTTGGCGTCGAAGTAGCGCTGCGTGAAGAAGTGCAGAGCGGCAACGGCGATCGTCACGACGATGCCGACCGGGATCTGGTATTCGACGAAGTACGTCATCGTGTCCATGCCGGCAACCTGAGCGGCATAGTTCGCGGCGCCGGACGTCGGGCCCATGTCAAGGCAGGACACCGTGGCGATCACGGCGGCGGCGGACAGGCGGGAGGCGCCGAGGCGGACGAGCACCGGGTAGATCGTGACCATCAGAAGCATCGCGAGGCCGGAGGCGGACGGGATGAAGAGGTCGGCGATGGCGCCGATGATGTAGGCGAGCGAGAGCACGAAGTACGGCGAGCGGAAGATGCGCAGCGGACGGCAGAGGTAGTCGGCCATGATGGCGGAGGCGCCGATGATCGACATGTACTTGGAGTAGCCGGCGGCCGACATGATCAGAAGGCCGATGCCCGCCGTGCGGGAGGACATGATCGACGTGATGCACTTGAAGAGGTCGAAGCCGATGAAGCCGGTGCTGGCGACGCCCTTCGGAAGAATCTGGGCGCCGTTGGGCAGGAGCCCGAAGGCATCCATCGCAATCGAGCAGACGAGAAGCGTAAGACCGCCGAAGAAGAGCACGAACTGTGCCTTCAGCTTCTTGAGCAGAATGATCACCACCATTACGGTGATCAGAAGTGAAATGATGACGCCGACCATGGCTGACGTTCCTTTAGGTGTTTGGTTGGTTCTTTAATGGGTCCGGTTGGAGGTCCGCCGGCCTCCCGCCGCGCGTCGCGAACGGAGGCTGAGGATACGGACTGTCACGAATTGTGACCGAACGTTTTCCTTCCGACCATGTACCAAGGTTCAAGGACACGCCGATTTTCGATGTCCATAATGGATTCCGCATCGGGAGGACAACCTCCGGATCCGATCCGTCGAATCCGAACCCGCCTTCCGGCAGGACCACACCGCGCCCGCCCCGGCAAAGCCTCCGTCGGGGCTCGGGCGCACTCCCCGCCAAACCTCGGGGACGACACACCATTCGTTGAAGGAGATACTTCCATGGACAAGAAAGCCGCACTGCTCGAACGCTTCATGCGCTACGCAGCCATTTCCACGCAGAGCAACATCAAGGCCGGCTGCGTGCCGAGCAACCCGAACGAATTCGAACTGGCCGAACTGCTGGCCGGCGAACTCCGTGAAATGGGCCTCGTCGACGTCGAAGTCGACGAACATGCCATCGTCTATTCGAAGCTTCCCTCCAACCTTCCCGAAGGCGCCAAGGCTCCGGTCATCGGCTGGGTCGTCCACATGGACACCGTCGACGTCGGCCTCTCCCCGGACGTTCATCCTCAGGTCGTGAAGAACTACCAGGGCGGCGACATCTGCCTCAACAAGGAAAAGGACATCTGGCTCAAGACGGCCGAACATCCTGAAATCGAACGCTACGTGGGCGACGACATCGTCGTTTCCGACGGCACGTCCGTTCTCGGCGCCGACGACAAGTCCGCCATCGCCAACGTGATGACGGCCCTTTCCATCGTCACTTCCGAAAACCGTCCGCACGGCGACATTCACATCTGCTTCGTTCCCGACGAAGAACTCGGCGAACAGGGCGCCCGCAAGATGGACTTCTCCAAGTTCCCGGTCGACTTCGCCTACACGATCGACTGCTGCGAACTCGGCGACGTCGTCTGGGAAACCTTCAACGCCGGCAACGCCAAGCTCACGGTCAAGGGCGTCACGGCTCATCCGATGTCCTCCAAGGGCGTTCTCGTCAACCCGATCCTCGTCGTTCATGACTTCATCAGCATGCTCGACCGCGCCGAAACGCCGGAATGCACGGAAAACCGCGAAGGCTTCATCGTTCTCAAGACGATCCAGGCCAATCCGAGCCAGGCCGTCCTCACGATGAAGATCCGCGACCACAACAAGGCTCTCTACGAACGCAAGAAGGAAAAGCTCGTGCGCGCCGCCGAATACCTCCGCTTCCGTCATCCGAAGGCCAAGATCGACATCGAGCTCTCCGACTCCTACGCCAACATCGCCGACGCCGTGCGCGACGACAACCGCGTGGGCATCGACTACCTCTATGACGCTCTCGCCGTAGCCGGCGTCGAACCCCGCACCACCGCCATGCGCGGCGGCACGGACGGCTCCTACCTCTCCGTCAAGGGCATCCTGACGCCCAACTACTTCACC
>JAXZEJ010000264.1:0-3266 GCA_037424205.1 bacterium
GGAGCCGGCTCCGGACGGGCATTTCAGGGTCCAGTGTATCAAAAAACAGATGGAAGCAATCTTGAAGGATCGGAAATTGAATGGGAGAATGACCCTGTCAGGAATACTCCAATTTGTTTATGACGATCCAGCAGTCCAATTCCAATCAAAACAATGCACTCAATGCCTCCCGGAACGAGGCCGTGCTTCGCCGCAAGCTCATCGCCGCCCGCGCCGGGTTCTTTACCGGCGGCTTCACGGTCGCGAGCTGGGCGCCCATCATTCCCTTCGTGCAGTCCGAACTTTCGCTTGAGCCCGCCGTTCTCGGCTCGCTCCTTTTCGGCCTCGGCATCGGCTCCTTCTTCGGCATGCCGATTGCAGGGACGATATCGACGCGCTTTGGCAACCGGACGGCGCTCGCCGCGTCGGGCATTCTCTCCTGCCTGCTGCTGGTGGTTCTGGCCCTGATTCCCGGGTTCCGCATCGAATGTGCGGCCCTGCTTCTTTACGGTGTCACGCTCGGCTGTCTCGAGGTGAGCGCAAACATCTACGGCGCTCAGATCGAGAAGGAGGCCGGACGCCCCCTGATGTCGGGTCTGCATGCGGCCTATTCGATCGGCGAGGTTGTCTCCGCCGGCGCCATCACGGGCCTGCTCGTTCTCGGCATGCCGCTCGTCTGGACGGTCGGCGGCCTGATGGCCGTGCTCGCCGCCGTTCTGCTTTGGGCGCTTTCGGGCATTGCCTCGAGCGAAGGACGTTCGACCGCCCGGCGCGAAAGCATGGTCTTTGCACCTGCCAGGGGCCGCATCCTGATGCTCAGCCTCGTGTGCATGGCCGTGTTTCTCGCCGAAGGCGCCATGCTCGACTGGTCCGCCATCTATGTCCATGAGGTCGGCGGCGTCGACATCAAGGCTGCCGGCATCGGCTACACGCTCTTCGTGATCGCCATGGCCGTATCGCGACTCATGGGCGACCGCCTTGTAGCGCGCTTCGGCCGAGCCCGAGTGCTCATCACGGGCATGCTTCTCAACATCGGCACGCTCGTCGCCATGGTGCTCGCAGAAAGCCCGGTCGTCCTTTTTGCCAGCCTCTTCATCATGGGGCTCGGCATCGCCAACGTCGCGCCGGTGCTCATCTCCGCCGCCTCGTCTTCGAAGGGAACCGATCCGACGGCAGCCATCACGACCGTCACGACGATCGGCTACGGCGGCCTGATGGCGGGCCCCGCGCTTCTCGGCTTCATCGCCCAGCACTGCTCGCTCGAAACCGCGTTCCTCTTCATCGCGGCGCTCCTGACGGCCTCGCTTCTCAACGAAGTCCGCATGAGCCGGCAGCTCGCCGCGCGATCCTGAGGCTGAAGGCATCCGGTATTCCGGCTTCGTGCAAAGGCGGGCCGGCAGGGCGTAGAATTGTGCTCCGTCCTCATCCCGGACGTCATGACGCCGCTTCGCATCATCGCAAGGCGGCGTCATTGCCTTTTCAGAGACGCTGCCTTGAGCCCGGTACGGGCAGGGGGCGCACGTCTCGTCCGATTCACGACCACACCATTCAAATGAGCAAATCCGTTCATCGTCCCATCGACCTTCGCGCCTTCATCATCTGCGTGATCCTCAGCATGATCTGGGGGCTTCAGCAGACCGCCATCAAGGCGAGTGCGCCCGACATCGGCCCCCTGATGCAGGTGGCCCTGCGTTCGGGCGGCGCGGCCTTTCTTCTTTGGTGCGCCAACCGCTTCTGGATAAGGGAGAAGTGGAACATGAAGGTCCGTCTCATCGATGCGGTCAAGGTGGGCCTGGGCTTCGCGGGCGAATTCTTTTTTGTGGCGCTCGGTCTTCAGTACACGAACGCCTCGCACATTTCGGTGCTGCTTTACACGGCGCCGTTCTTTGCGGCGATCGGCCTATCGATCAAGCTTCCCGAGGAGCGCCTCTCGGCCATTCAGTGGGCGGGCCTGATGACGGCCTTCACGGGCATTGCCGCGGCGTTTCTTCTCCCGGTCTTTCTGCAGGGGAGCGCCGTGCCCGCAGGCGACATGTGGCTTCTCGGCGACTTCTTCGGCCTGATGTCGGGCGTGTGCTGGGGCCTGACGACGATCTTCATGCGCGCCACGACGATGAACGAGGCGCCTGCCTCGCAGGTGCTCTTCAGCCAGCTTGCGATGGGCTTTCTGGTGCTCTTCCCGAGCGCGCTCCTTTTTGGCCAGACGCACTTTGCCTTTACGCCAGTCATGATCTCGTCCATGGCCTTCCAGACCCTGATCGTCGCATTCGCGAGCTATCTTGTATGGTGCCGGCTGCTGAAGGAATACCTGGCCGCGCGCCTCGGCATTCTCGTCTTCATGACGCCGCTCTTCGGCGTGCTTTTTTCCGTCGTGCTGCTCGGCGACCGCATCGGTCTTCCGTTTGTCGGCGGCTCGCTTCTCGTGCTCGCGGGCCTCTTCATGGTTCAGGCGAAGAACATCGGTCAGGTCCGCCGCGTCAGGCGCATGGTTGCGGCCGAGGAAGTTGGCGGCAGGGATGCCTGACGAGGCATTCGGACGCATTACTGAAAAAGAAAAGGCGGCTTCGTGATGAAGCCGCCTTTTGCGTCTTGGTGCGCCCTGCTGGACTTGAACCAGCGACCAAGCGATTATGAGTCGCCTGCTCTAACCAACTGAGCTAAGGGCGCGAGAGCGTGAATTTTACATGAGGATTCGCGAAAGATCAAATGATCGCAATACGGTTCGAAAGACCTTGGCCGCCCTGTGCGCGAACGCATGCAAAAGGACGAAAAGACTGGGGGCACGGGCATTTTCAGCCGCCGTTTTCGAGCGCGATGCGATATGATACGAGCACATTTCCTTGAACAGGCTTCCACACGAAATGAGTGAATTTTTTGAAGGCCGCATGGTGACGGGCGGCGAGATCGCAAACGAGCTTTCGGATGCTTTTCCGGACATGGCGACGACGAAGGCGCGCGAGGCCTTCCGCAGCATGGTTCATACCATGCAGGAAGCGCTCATCCGCGGCGACCGCATTGAAATCCGCGGATTCGGCAGCTTTGCCCCGCGCTTCCGCGAGGGCGGCATCCGCCGCAATCCCCGTTCCGGCGAAAAGGTCTATGCGGACCCGCGATGGGTCGTTGTCTTCCGCGCAGGCAAGGACATGCGCGAAGCGATCGACGCGCAGACGCACAAATAATTCCGAATCAGACGAAGAATCGAAGCCCGGCTCCCGCCGGGCTTTTCTTCGCCCTGCACAAAAGTAAAGCCCCCGGTGCCGTTGCGGCCCGAGGGCTTTCGTTTTTTG
>JAXZEJ010000265.1:0-7365 GCA_037424205.1 bacterium
TGGTGAAGCGGATCGAAAACTTCAGGAAGATGAGCGCGAGGAGCACGACGGCGGGCAGATATGTCGTCGCGTCGAGCGAGAAGGCTGAGAGGAAGATGCTCGTGACGTCGACGGTTGCGGCGCGTCCCGGGTTCATGAGCCCGATGCCCGCATAGACGGCGCAGGCGGCCAGAAGCGGGACGAGGCCGGTCTTCACCATGAGCCTGAGATTCGTGTAGAGACTGGTCTTTGTGACGACGGCGACAAGTGCGGCGCTCGTGGAAACCGGCGAGCATCGATCGCCCATATAGACGCCTGCAAGAATCGCGCCGCCCGAAAGGAACGGATCCACGCCCATGGCGTCGAGCATCGTGGCGGTGATGACGCCCAAGGTGGCGACCGTGCCGAAGGACGTGCCCGTGAGCGTGGAAAGAAGGCCGTTCAGAAGGAAGGCGGCGAGAAGCCCCCATTCCGGCGTGACGAACCCCGCGGCATCCATTACGAGTCTGGCAATCGTGCCAGAGGCGCGCCAGGAGCTCGTGAGCATGCCGATGAGCGCCATGACGATCGCGATGCCCATGATGGTTTTCACGCCTTTCGAGGCCATGCGCACGAGCGATTTCAGGTCGTGCCCGCGAAAGAGTCCGTATCCGGAAAAGAGAAAAAAGCCTGCGATGAGCGCCCAGATGACCGTGTGGCCGGTGAGTGCGCAGGAGAGAATGGCGGCGGCAAAAAGTCCGAGAACAATGCCTTCAAGCATGATGAGGATGAGCAGTTGGAGAAAATAGGCCCGAACGCGGGATGCGCCGGGCCGTGGAATCGAAAACGAATTGTGCCAAAAACGGAAGGATTTGCCAATATCCCCTGCGGGAGCGTCTATTATTGGATGGTGACCGTCTTCCAGGCGTAGCCGAGCTCGGGCAGGAGCCGCTCGGTCAAATCGGCCGTTGCGAGCTTGAGGCTGCAGTCGTTCGAGCACGGATGGCAGTCGATGAAGGGTGCGGACAGCACGTCTTCGTCAACGAGCAATTGAACCTTGTGCTCCGTGTCAAAGAGGAGGCCGAGTACGCTCACGGCGCCGGGAAAGGTGTTGAGAATGGCGGAAAGATCCTCATCCGAAGCAAAGCTCAGGTGTCCGCTTTCGATCTGCCTGGCAAGATCCTTCGACTGAAGCTTCTTGTCGGCGGGCAGCATCAGCAGGTAGTAGGCGCGCTTCGTCTTCAGAAATAGCGACTTGCAGCACAGGGCGCCCTGTTGTTCGGCAATGAGCCTGCCTTCGGCTACGGTCAGGATGGGCTGATGTTCGAGTGCATGATAGGGAATGCCCATTTGGTCGAGGCGGGCCATGACCTCCTGCTTGACGGCTTCGTGAGACATGCGGCGGTCCTCAAAGGAAGGGTTTGGCGGTGTTCCAGAGCACCCAGACGGCAAGAAGCATGAAGATGACGGCGCTCGCCTTGTTCATGAGCTTGGGGCCGCTTCCGCGTGCGAGGAAGACGCGCATGCGGTCGGCGATGAGCGCGTAGAAGATCATGCAGGCGAAGACCATCAGCACGTAGACGGCGATCATGAGGGCGACCTGCGGGACGTAGGCGATCCCGGGATCGATGAACTGCGGCATGATGGAGACGCAGAAGATCATCGGCTGCGGATTCGTGACGGCGAGGATGAAGCACTTGGAGAAGAGGCCTTCATCCGCGTTGGCGGGGACCTTGACGCCCGGTGCGTCGATCACGATCTTGGGCGGAATCTTGCGCCAGGTCTTGACGGCGAGCCAGATGAGAAAGCCTGCGCCCAGGAGCTTGATGGCCGCAAAGAGCATGGGGCTTGATGCGACGACGACGCCCACGCCGGACATGCCGGCGATGAAGAGCAGGCCGATGCCGGCCGCCGTTCCGAGGGCGCCCGCCATGGTGCGGCGCCACCCGTATTCGGCGGCGAGCGTGATGATCATGACCACGCCGAGCCCCGGCGTCAGAATGTTGGCGAGGCTCGTGATGAGAAAGAGCGCAAAGAGGCTCGACATGGCTGATGGTCCTTCTTAACGGTAGGCGGCTTCGTAGACGGCGAGCGTGTCTTCAAAGGTGAGGTAGTTCGCATCCAGCTCGAAGGCGTGGAAGCCGGCGGAGCGGCAGACTTCGGTCATGGCCGGGAGCTCCTCGCGGGTGATGCCCCAACTGCTCATTTTGAGGTCCTGCATGCCGCAGTCGTGAATGAGCTGCTGGAGCGCTCGCAGGAAGTCGGACGGCTGGACGGCGTCCTCGACGCCCATGGCCCTGGCCAGCGCCACAAAGCGGTCGGACTGGGCGCCGACCGTGATCATGTGGCCGAAGTAGGACATGGAGAGCATGATGAGGCCGGCGCCGTGCGGGAGCTCCGGATGGAAGGCGGAGAGCGCATGCTCCATCGCGTGCTGGCTCGTGAGGCGCGTCGTCGTCATGACGAAGCCGGCCATCGTGTTGGCGAAGGCGACGTGTTCGCGGGCCTCGATGCTCGAGCCGTCGGCGACGGCCTTCGGGAGCCACTTGGCGAGATGGCGGACGGCCTCAAGCGCATACATGTCGCTCATGAAGTTCGGGCGCTTGCCGACGTAGCCTTCGACGGCATGGAAGAGCGCGTCGAAGCCCTGGTAGGCGGTGAGGGCGGGCGGAACGGAGAGCATCAGCTCGGGGTCGACGATCGCAAGCTTCGGGAAGGAGCCCGGGTGCCCGATGCCGACCTTTTCCTTTGTTTCCGGATTGGTGATGACGCCGCCGGCGTCGACTTCGCTGCCCGTGCCCGCGGTCGTGGTGATCGCGACGAGCGGGAGCGGATCGTGCTCGAAGGCCTTGCGGCCGCCCGTGCCGCTCTGGACATAGTCCCAGAGCTGGCCCGGATTCGTTGCCATGAGGCCGGAGACCTTGGCGCAGTCCATGACGGAGCCGCCGCCGAGCGCGACGAGGAAGTCGCATCCTTCGGCCTTCATGCGCTCGGCAACCTTCATGACGGTGCCGACCGTCGGGTTGGGTTCGACGACGCCCATGTGCACGACGGGAATGCCGCGCTCCTCAAGCATGGCGGTGACGCGGGCAAGGGCGCCGATGCGCTCCATCGCGCTGCCGTTCGAGGTGAGCAGAAGGGCCTTGGCGCCGGGAAGGGCCTCGGTGCGAAGGGCTTCGAGCTTGCCGGGACCGAAAACGAGCTTGACCGGGGCGTAGTCGATGACTTGCATTTAAGTCTCTCCAAACGGGTGAAGGCCGCCCGGCGGCAATGGCCGGACAGGGCCTGGTAAAGCGGTATCTGCACATTCTACCGCCGGAGAGAACGCCGCCGAAAGGAGACGCTGAAAACGAAAAAGGCCGGTTCTCATGCGGAATCGGCCTCAGCGTTCGGACAATAAAAAAGGGACACGTTCTTCAACATGCCCCGCGCTATGTGGTGAGTGGTCTCAAACCGTCGGCTTCTCGATCCAGGCTTGCGGCAGCTTGCAACATGTGCTGCCCAAATGGACTCCCAACAGCGACCCGTGATTCTGAAGTTCCGGTCTGATACGCAAGGAACCACATCAACCACAACGTCTTTCAATATACCAGACGAATCCTTTTGACTCAAGCGAAGTTGCAATTAGTTGCAAATTTCTCTTGCGTTTCAAGGGCTTGCGGCTTCGTTTGACTGAAGCTGCGCCTCGTCTGACGCGAACCGGCTCATGCACATGCATGTTCCGGACTGCCTTGATGAATCCCGGTTTTGATCCGTCCTCGGGCCGCTTGGCCTCAAGCTCGAACAGCCTTTCCGGCTTTTCGAATGGACTCCCAACAGCGACTCTTGACTTTTGCGTTCTCCGGTTCGGAAGACCGCGTTCATCTCAGCGGCACGAATAGTACAGGAATTTCGGATTGTGTGGGGGCCGGAACTACAATTTTTTTCAAAGCAGCGAAAAATTCATTTTTGCGCTGCTTTATGACGTTCTGATGACGGCGCGTTCCGTCTCTTGCGGAGATCATAAAGAGGCCGGCAGTCGTGCGGCCGCCGGCCTCTTCGGGTTAAGGCGCTCGGTCAGGATTCATCCGGACCGGACCGATTCTCTCAACGCGCGGCGAAGATCGGAATCACCTTGCGGCCCTTGCCGGCGTTCTTCTTCGCGAAGGAGCGCATCCAGAAGAGCATGAAGGCGAGGATGGCTGCGGAGAGCGCGATGGCGACGATCGAGTAGGTCGGGTTTTCGGCGAAGGTGCCGAGACGGTAGACGATCGTGGCGGAGGTGTAGCCCAGAGCCGTGGTCCAGCCGCACAGGAAGAGCGTCCAGGCCGTGCCGGCTTCGCGCCAGACGGTTGCGACGGCGGCGCCGCAGGGCATGTAGAGCAGAACCATCAGCAGGTAGCAGAAGGCTGCGAAGCCGCCTCCGAAGAGCTGCTGCATCATGTCGATCGTGTCGACGGCGACTTCCTGTTCCTCGGCGGCGGCAGCCGTGTCGGAGAGGTCGTCGACGTGGATGCCGGCCGGGTCAAGGAGAGCGCCGCCGAGATCGGCGAGGTTCGTCTTGACGCTGTCGACGGCTTCGGCGAGCGTGGCGGTGAAGGACCAGCCTTCGTCTTCCCCGGCAGCTTCCTCAACGCCGTTTTCGGCGTTCTTGGCGCGGGCCATGCTGTCGTAGAGGGAGTTCATCGTGCCGACCACGGCTTCCTTGGCGAGAACGCCGGTGAAGATGCCGACGGCGGCGGGCCAGTTTTCTTCGGAAACGCCCATCGGCTGGAGGACCGGGACGATCGTGCGGCCGATTTCGGAGAGGACGGATTCGTTGGAGTCCTCATGACCCCAGGTGCCGTCGGTGCCCATCGAATTGAGGATGGAGAGGCAGGCGACGATCACGACGATCACGCGGCCGGCGCGGAGCACGAAGCCCTTGAGACGGTCCCATGTGCGCAGCATCACGCCCTTGACGGTCGGGATGTGGTACGGCGGGATTTCCATCACGAAGGCGGAGGCGGCGCCCGGAAGGGCGATGCGCTTCAGAAGAAGGCCCGTGACGACGGCGGCGAGAATGCCGATGAGGTAGAGCGCGAACACGAGGTTCTGGCCGTTCGTCGGGAAAAAGGCCGTCGCGAAGAGGACGTAGACCGGGAGACGGGCGCCGCAGCTCATGAACGGGGCCATCATGATCGTGATGATGCGGTCGGAGGCGCGGTCCATCGTGCGGGTGGCCATGATGGCGGGCACGTTGCAGCCGAAGCCGACGAGAAGCGGCACGAAGGCCTTGCCCGGCAGGCCGAGCGAGCGCATCAGGCGGTCCATGACGAACGCGGCGCGGGCCATATAGCCGGAGTCCTCGAGAATGGCGAGGAAGAAGAAGAGGAAGAAGACGACCGGAATGAAGGTCGAGACCGTCTGAATGCCGCCGCCGATGCCGTTGGCGAGCATGACGCGCAGCCAGTCGGGAGCGCCCAGGGATTCGAGGAGTCCGCCGAAGCCGTCGACCAGAACGCCGCCCACGAGAATGTCGAAGAAGTCGATGAATGCTTCGCCGAGATTCTGCGTGAAGAGGAACATCAGGTACATCACGAAGAGGAAGATCGGCAGGCCCAGCCAGCGGTTGAGCACGATGCGGTCGATTTTGTCCGTGAGCGTGTCGCCGGGCTTGCCCTTGCGGACCACGGCCTTGGCGGCGATGCCGCCGACAAAGTCGTAGCGTGTGCCGGCAATGGCGATGTCGAGATCGTCGTCGAATTCGGCGTTGACCGGGTCGACGACGGCCTTGGCGCGGGCGTACATGCCTTCGGGAAGCTTCTCTTCAATGCCGGGGGCGGATTCCATCACCTGAAGGGCGAACCAGCGCGGACGCGCGACGCCGCCCGCCTTGAGTTCGGCTTCGAGCTTGTCGAGGCAGGCCGTGATGCGTTCGTCGAACTTGATCTGCATCGGCGGAACGACCGGATTGGCAAGGAATTCGCTGATGCGGTCCTTGAGCTCGTCGACGCCCGAGGCGCGGGAGGCAACGATGCCGACAACCGGGCAGCCGAGCGCTTTTTCGAGCTCGTTGAGACGGATTTCAATCTTGTGCTGCCTGGCGACGTCAAGCATGTTGACGACGACGAGCATCGGCACGCGCATTTCGATGAGCTGGGCCGTGAGATAGAGATTGCGCTCGAGGTTGGAGGCGTCGATGATGTTGATGACGCATTCCGTCTCGCCCGTGAGGATGTAGTCGCGCGCAACGCGCTCGTCTTCGCCCGCGGCGGAGGACGGCGTGATGGAGTAGATGCCGGGAAGGTCGGTGATTTCGACTTCCTCATTGCGCCAGGTGTAGCGGCCCGTCTTCTTTTCGACGGTGACGCCGGGCCAGTTGCCCACGTCCTGCTTGGCGCCCGTCAGTGCGTTAAAGAGCGTCGTCTTGCCGCAGTTCGGATTGCCGACAATGCAGATTGCTTTTTTCGTCATGATTGGAAAGTGAATGTTGAATTGTTGTCTTGGCCGGCGTGAATCAGTCCACGGCGACTTCCATGATGGCGGCTTCGTCGCGGCGCACGCTGATCATGCTGCCGCGCACGCGGATTTCAACCGGATCGCCCAGAGGAGCAATGCGGACGACTTCGAATTCGGCACCCGGCGTGGCGCCGAGCATCAGCAGACGGCGGCGGTATTCGGGGTGTTCCTTCCTGAGGGCGACGATCCTGCCGCGGGCGCCCGGGGCGAGTTCCTTGAGAAGCATGAGGGGTGATCCTTATCAATAAACGTAGATTTTTCTGGCGGTGTCGAAGTTGACGCCGATGCGGCCGTCTCCGACAGCGATGAGAATGCTTTGGCCGGCTTCGCCCTGAAGACGGCGGATTTCGGCGCCGGGACGAAGACCAAGTTCGGACAGGCGCGCTTCTTCGGCAGGGTCGAGCTTGATGCGGGCCACGGAGGCACTGGAGCCGGTCTCAAGATCCGTCAAACGGCGGATCGATTTCATGGAAGAGCTGTTCATCATTTTTTGAACGTCCGAGATTGAGTGAGAGTGGTTCCGTCCATGCGGACGGAAGAGTGACGTGAATATAACTGAGAACCATTCGCATTGCAAATTTTGGAGATGCAGCGTTGCTGTCCTTTAAATCTCTGCGGCACAGGGGAAAGACCTAAATGTAATGAGAATCGTTATCTTTAAGCAGTGCTTATAGCACTTGATTAAAATCAAATGAGAAGCAATCTCATTCTCTATTGCGGGCGGGAAGTCCATAGAGGCGCTCTTCCAAAACGCGGGAGGCCGAGGCGTCGGGCGCGATCTTCGTGCCTGTGTGGCTCTAGAATGTCCGCACCGACTTATTCTTCAAATCAACATCCGGGAGGCGCCCCTCATGGCACTGCGCGACATCAGACTCTGGCTTCACGACGGCACGCCCGACGGCGCGCGAACTGCCTTTGAAGGAGACG
>JAXZEJ010000266.1:0-11548 GCA_037424205.1 bacterium
ACGTAGCTCAGTTGGTTAGAGCATCACCTTGACATGGTGGGGGTCGTTGGTTCGAATCCAATCGTGCCTACCAGGACTTGTTCCTGTGACGCCGATGCAAAGCAAGCGGTTTAAGGGGCCGTGAATGCAGGGGTTTGCAAATATGCAGATCTTCAGGCATAATAAAAACCTTGACAGGCACGTAGCTCAGTTGGTTAGAGCATCACCTTGACATGGTGGGGGTCGTTGGTTCGAGTCCAATCGTGCCTACCAGAATATTTCTTGGGAATTTGTTGAACGATGTGTTCTTCGCAGACTTTTCGCACAACAACACCCTCTCTTTAAAAATTGAGGGCGTGAGCGGAACGTTGTCCAACAAATTGTCCGAGGCAAAAAAGTGCGGCTCATGTCCGCACTTTTTTTTCGCCTGTAAAAAACGAGGTTAAAAATGGTTGCAATTACCCTTCCGGACGGCTCTAAGCGCGAATTCGACGCAGCCGTCACCGTTGCAGATGTCGCCGCTGACATTGGCGCCGGTCTGGCCAAGGCCGCTCTTGCCGGCCGTGTCGACGGCAAGCTCGTCGACCTCTCCCATGTGATTGACAAGGACGCTCAGGTCGCCATCATCACGGGTCGTGATGCCGAAGGTGTTGAAATCATCCGCCATTCGACTGCCCACCTGATGGCTCAGGCTGTCAAGGAACTCTATCCTGAAGCCCAGGTCACGATCGGGCCGGCCATTGAAAACGGCTTCTACTACGACTTCTCCTACAGCCGTCCGTTCACCCCCGACGACCTCAAGGCCATCGAGGAGCGCATGGACGAAATCGTCAAGCGCAACCTCAAGATCGAGCGCATCGAGATGTCCCGCGACGAAGCCGTCAAGTTCTTCACGGATCTTGGCGAAAAGTACAAGGTCGAACTCATTGAAGCCATTCCGCAGGGTGAAACGCTTTCGCTCTACCGCCAGGGCGACTTCACCGACCTTTGCCGCGGTCCTCACGTGCCGTCCACGGGCGTGCTCAAGGTTCATCGCCTGATGAAGGTTGCCGGCGCCTACTGGCGCGGCGACTCCAAGAACGAAATGCTTCAGCGCATTTACGGCACCGCCTTTGCCACGAAGGAAGACCTCAAGGCCTACCTCACGATGCTTGAAGAAGCTGAAAAGCGCGACCATCGCCGCCTCGGCCGCGAACTCGACCTTTTCCATCTTCAGGACGAAGCTCCGGGCATGATCTTCTGGCATCCGAAGGGATGGGCTCTCTGGCAGGTGATCGAGCAGTACATGCGCCGCATCTACCAGGACAACGGCTACGGCGAAGTCAAGGCTCCGCAGCTTCTTGACCGCTCCCTCTGGGAACGTTCCGGCCACTGGGCCAAGTATCGTGAAAACATGTTCACGACCGAGTCCGAGAACCGCTACTACGCTCTTAAGCCGATGAACTGCCCGGGCCATATCCAGATCTTCAACTGTGCTCTGCGCAGCTATCGCGATCTGCCGTTCCGTCTCGGCGAATTCGGCCAGTGCCATCGCAACGAACCGTCCGGCTCGCTCCACGGCATGATGCGCGTTCGCGGCTTCACGCAGGACGACGGCCACATCTTCTGCACGGAAGACCAGATCCTGAGCGAATGCGAAAACTACACGAAGCTCGTCATTGACGTCTACAAGGACTTCGGCTTCAAGGAAATCGCCTTCAAGGTTGCCACGCGCCCCGAAATGCGCATCGGCGAAGACGCTGTTTGGGACAAGGCCGAACATGCTCTGATGAAGAGTCTTGACGATCTCGGCATCAAGTATGAAATTCTTGTCGGTGAAGGCGCCTTCTACGGTCCCAAGATCGAATATCATCTTAAGGACTGCCTCGGTCGCTCCTGGCAGTGCGGCACCATTCAGGTTGACTTCCAGATGCCGGGCCGTCTCGGCGCCGAATATGTTGCCGAAGACAACTCCCGCAAGGTTCCGGTCATGCTTCACCGCGCCATCCTCGGTTCTCTCGAACGCTGGATCGGCATGCTCATTGAAGAATATGCCGGTGCCTTCCCGACCTGGCTCGCCCCGGTGCAGTGCGCCGTTGCCTGCATCACGGATGCCCAGAAGGACTATGCCAACGAAGTTGCCGCCAAGCTTCATGCTGCTCGCATCCGCGTGCAGTCTGATTTGCGCAGCGAAAAGATTAACTATAAAATCCGCGAATTGAGCCTGCAGAAGATTCCGTACATCCTCGTCGTTGGCGAGAAGGAAAAGCAGGCCGGTTGCGTGGCGGTTCGCGCCCGCGGCGGCAAGGACCTCGGCACGATCAAGCTCGATGACTTCATCGAAATGATCAAGCGCGAGGATGAAAGCCACGCCCCCTTTGCGCACTAACCGCAAATTTAACTATTTAGGAGATTGTCATAGCACAAGATCGCAAGCATCGGATCAATGGTGAGATCCGAGTTCCTGAGGTCCGACTGACCGGCGTCGATGGCGCCCAGATCGGTATTGTCCGCACTGCGGAAGCCCTGCGCATGGCTGAAGACGCCGACGTCGACCTCGTCGAGGTCGCCCCGAACGCTCAGCCGCCGGTCTGCCGCCTGATGGACTACGGCAAGTTCCGCTATCAGGAACAGAAGAAGGCTCAGGAAGCCAAGGCCAAGCAGAAGGTGATTCAGGTCAAGGAAGTGAAGTTCCGCCCGGCGACGGACGAAAACGACTTCCAGACGAAGCTCCGCGCTCTGGTGCGATTCCTCAACGACGGCGACAAGGCCAAGGTCACGCTCCGCTACCGCGGCCGTGAAATGGCTCACCAGCAGTTCGGCATGGAACTGATGGATCGCATTCGCACGGAACTCGCCGAAGTGGCTCAGGTTGAACATCAGCCCAAGCTCGAAGGCCGCCAGATGATCATGGTGCTGGCTCCTAAAAAGAAAAAGTGATTTTTTCACACACTGCCTCAAATTTGAGGTAGAATCCTGACTTTCCCAAAAACGGACCGGCAACTCGGTCCGTTTTTGGATAACAAGTGAGCCTCGGGCTTGAGAAAGTTCCCGTTGTTTTTTACGGGGCGCCTGTGGTTCATCAAATAAAGAGGTAACGGCAAATGCCGAAGATGAAGACTAAGCGCGCTGCTGCCAAGCGTTTCAAGCCGCGCGCCAGCGGCTCGATCAAGCGTGCCCACGCTACGAAGCGTCATATCCTTACGAAGCGTACGACGAAGAACAAGCGTCACCTCCGCGGCATGGTCGATATCCATGAATCCGATATCGCATCCGTGCGCCGCATGCTGCCTTACGCCTAATTAAAGGAGATATAAAAGATGCCCCGAGTTAAGCGTGGTGTGACGGCTCGTGCCCGTCATAAGAAAGTTTTTGCCCTTTCCAAGGGTTTCAGCCTCCGCCGCAACAACGTCTACCGCGTTGCCAAGCAGGCTGTTATGCGCGCCGGTCAGTATGCTTACCGTGACCGCCGCGATAAGAAGGGTACGTTCCGCCGTCTGTGGATCGCCCGTATCAATGCCGGCGCCCGTGCCAACGGCATGACCTACTCCGTGTTCATGAACGGCCTCAAGAAGGCCGGTATCGGTCTCGACCGCAAGGTCCTCTCCGACATGGCCATCTTCGACAAGGAAGGCTTTGCCGCCCTCGTCAACCAGGTCAAGGGTGCCTAATTCGAAGCGTGTCCGGACGGACGGCTTGAAATGAGCCGCCTCGCTTTCATCCGGAAGCTTTGAGAAAA
Source organism: bacterium (assembly GCA_037424205.1). Taxonomy (GTDB): domain Bacteria; phylum Pseudomonadota; class Gammaproteobacteria; order Burkholderiales; family Burkholderiaceae_F; genus Sutterella. The sequence goes on from JAXZEJ010000266.1 coordinate 3,698, forward strand.
AGAGACTCGGTTTTGCCGGGTCTCTTTTTTTTATTAAAAGGACTGGCATCCAGTACGCAAAATCCTCTGCATCTAGAAGGCGCATCTTGAAACTCCTTTTGTCCAGACTCAACAACAGTCAACAAACAGCGACCTGCGCCGCACCCGTGTCTCTTCTTGAGATTTTCGGTCTGACTGCTTCTTTTCGGACTTCTTGTCCATGCATCCGGAACAACTTATTCGCGTTTGCCAGCCGGTTCCTGCATGCATCCTGGAGCGCTGTCGTTTCACGTTCGACGCAGCGTTCGACGCTCGTCATGCATCTGTAGATGATCAATGCAGGCTTATGTGCAAGAGCGATGATCGCTCTCTTGGTCCGACGCCGAATTTTGCGCACTAGAAAGATGCAGCCTGTCGCATTGAGGTAGAGGTTCATCCTAAAAAATCTTTAGAAATTTCCCCTAAGACGTTTTGCTTATATGCAAGTGCGGGGTAAAAAGGTATGCCTCTTTGCGGTAGGGTAAAAACAATTGGGGCCGAGGGGGTTTTTCTGTTTTGGGTTGTGAGAGTCTTGCGCTGGCGGGAGTGGAGGTACGACAAATGTCTGAGGCAGAGAGGGAATAACGGCGGGTATACTTCAACTTCGTGAGAACGTCGGCGACGGATTCCCATTGTCGCCGTTGTGATCCTGAAAGAAGAACGAATTAAATTCGTCTCTAGACTTCCTTCTCCACTATTACTGGACAACGACTCATGGCGGATTCCAAGACTCAGACTGCCGCGGAAGAGAATCCGAAGGTTGGCATCGGCGCTTACATCGCGCTTGCGCTCGCCATCATCATCTTCTCCGGCGTCTTTTACAAGATGCCCGATGCCTACAAATGGCTCGGTGCGTTCGACTACACCACTCTTATCGGCAAATACGGCACCATCGCCGGCTCGGCCAACAACTTCCAGGGTGCCGGCGGCCTCAGTGCTCGCGCAGGCTTCCTCTTCTCTCTTAATTTGTTCCCTGGCGTCATGCTTGCCATGGGCCTCATTGAAGTCCTTTCCTTCTACGGCGCCTTGCGTGCGGCTCAGGTCATTCTGACGCCGCTTCTGAAGCCGATTCTCGGCATCCCTGGCTACACGGGCCTTGCTCTTATTACCGACCTTCAGTCCACCGACGGCGGCGCTGCCATTACGCGCGCTCTGTACGACGAAGGCCGCATCACGACGAAGAACCTCGTGACGATCTGCGCCTGGCAGTATGCGGGTGCCGGTTGCGTGGCCAACTACTACTCCACCGTTTCCGGTCTCTTCACTCTCTTTACGGTCAAGGTCTGGATTCCGATGGCTCTGATTCTGGTCCTCAAGTTCGTGGGCGGCGCTCTGGTCCGCCTCATGCTCAGCACCGTTTATCGCAAGGACTTCGAAAATGACTAATCACACCACCACCTCGAAGAATCCCTTCGACATCTTCATCGTCGGCCTGCGCAAGGGCCTCGACATTGGTCTCTACAGCCTGTTGCCGAATGTGCTCATGGCCTTCGTCCTTACGTACATGCTGAATCTTTTCGGCGTCATGAAGTTTCTTGGCGAAACGTGCGGGGGCGTCATGGCCCTCTTTGACCTTCCTGGTGAGGCTGTTACGGTGCTTCTCGCCACGTGGCTTTCCTGCGGCGCCGGCGTTGGCGTTGCTGCCAGTCTTGCCGCTGCTGGCCAGCTCAACGGCCACGATGTGACGATTCTCGCTCCGGCCTTCATTTTGATGGCCTCCCAGATTCAGTACATGGGCCGTCTCCTCGGCGTGGCAAACTGCCCGAAGAAGTTCTGGCCGCTGCTCATGCTCAATAGCGTGCTCATGGCCAGCATCAGCATGATCATCATGCGCTTCGTTGCCTGATTCCGATCAAGAATCTGAACTAGACAAAAAACCGACGGTTTCGGCCGTCGGTTTTTTGATTTTGAGGCCCGGTGAAAATTTGGGAAAGCCGACAAGCTGTTGTAAAATAAGATTTTTCGCCGCACGCTCAAGCTATTGGAGCCTCTTGCGAAAAGACGCCGGGAGTCATTCCGGCCTTTTTTCGCAACAGGCTTTCGCAACATGCAGATCCGAGACCCCGGAGGTCGTTGGAGAGGGTGTTCGGCCGCAACGGACCGCGCGATGGATTTGCGCGGTTTAATACCTTAAAAGTCGAGATCAGTGAACATGCAGGATCTTTCCGAACTCATCGAGTCCGCGCGTCAGGACTTTGCCCAGGCAGAACAACCCGCTGCCCTGGAAGACGCTAAGGCGAAGTACATCGGCAAAAGCGGCGCCGTGACGGCTCTCATGAAGAGCCTCGGCCAGCTCGCTCCCGAAGAACGCCGCGCCCGCGGACAGGAAATCAACAAGGCCAAGGCCGCCATCGAAGCCGCGCTCAACGCCCGCCGCGAACAGCTAGCTCAGGCCGCCATGCAGGCCAAGCTCGCCAGCGAAGCGATCGACGTGACCCTTCCGGGCCGCATCCGCACCGAAGGCGGCATCCACCCGGTCATGCGCACCTGGATGCGCATTGAGGAAATCTTCCGCTCCATCGGCTTCGACGTGGCCGACGGTCCCGAAATCGAAAGCGACTGGTTCAGCTTCACGGCTCTTAACAATCCGCCCAACCATCCGGCCCGCTCCATGCAGGATACGTTCTACGTGGACCGCTGCGACGAAGAAGGCCGCCAGCTGCCGCTGCGCCCGCACACCTCGCCCATGCAGGTCCGCTATGCCCGCACGCATCAGGCTCCGATCAAGGTCATCGCTCCGGGCCGCACTTATCGCGTCGACTCCGACGCCACGCACTCTCCGATGTTCCATCAGGTCGAAGGCCTGTGGGTCGGTGACGACGTGAGCTTTACCGACCTCAAGGGCGTCTACAGCGACTTCCTGCGCCGCTTCTTTGAAACGGAAGACCTGGTTGTTCGCTTCCGCCCGTCCTACTTCCCGTTCACCGAACCGTCCGTTGAAGTGGACATGATGTTCACGAGCGGTCCGCGCAAGGGCAAGTGGCTCGAAATTTCCGGTGCCGGCGAAGTTCATCCGAACGTCATTCGCAACTACGGCCTCGATCCCGAAAAGAACATCGGCTTTGCGTTCGGCTCCGGCCTGGAGCGCCTCACGATGCTTCGCTACGGCATCGACGACCTGCGCCTCTTCTTCGAAGGCGACCTGCGCTTCCTGCGCCAGTTCAACTAACCGGGCCAACCATCGAAAGGAATTACTGAAATGCTGTTTACAGAAGAATGGCTGCGCCAGTACGTCAATCCGCAGCTCAGCACTGAAGAGCTTGCCGAAACGCTCACGATGGCCGGCCTCGAAGTCGAGGAAGTCACGAGCGTTGCGCCCGCTTTCACGGGTGTCGTCGTGGCTGAAGTGCTTACCTGCCGCGATCATGAAAACTCCGATCATCTGCACGTCTGCGAAGTGAATGCCGGCACCGGCGAAACGCTTCAGATCGTGTGCGGCGCTCCGAACGTCCGCGCCGGCATCAAGGTTGCCTGCGCCACGATCGGCGCCGAACTGCCGGGCGATTTCAAGATCAAGAAGTCCAAGCTCCGCGGTGTTGTGTCCATGGGCATGCTTTGCTCGGCCCGCGAACTCGGCATCAGCGAAGACCACAACGGCATCTGGATTCTTCCGAAAGACGCACCGATCGGCATGGATATTCGCGAATATGCCAAGCTCGACGACGCCAAGATCGAAATCAAGCTCACGCCGAACCGCGGTGATGCGCTCTCCGTCACGGGCGTTGCCCGCGACCTCCATGCCGTGACCGGCGCTCCGCTCGTCATGCCGTCCATGGATCCTGTGCCTGCCACGTGCGACTGCGTCAAGCCCGTCAAGGTTGAAGCACCAGACCTCTGCGGCCGCTTCACGGGTCGCGTGATCCGCAACGTCAACCCCGCCGCCGAGACGCCGCAGTGGATGCGCGATCGTCTTGAACGCGCCGGCATGCGCCACATCTCCGCACTCGTCGACATCTCCAACTATGTGATGCTTGAGCTCGGCCGTCCGACGCATTTCTTCGACCTTGCCAAGCTCGAAGGCGATCACATGACCGTCCGCTGGGCTCGCGAAGGCGAAAAGCTCACGCTTCTCAACGAACAGACGATCGACCTTACGCCGTACTACGGCGTGGTTTGCGACGGCGACACCCCGTCCTGCATCGCCGGCATCATGGGAGGTGAAAAGAGCGCCATCTCCGATACGACGACCGACCTCTTCATCGAGGCTGCCTTCTGGCAGCAGGTTGCCATTCAGGGCCGCTGCCGCAAGCTCAACTTCTCGACCGATGCCGCCTATCGCTTCGAACGCGGCGTTGACTTCGGCACGAACGCCCAGCACATGGAATACGTCACCCGCCTGATTCTCGAAATCTGCGGCACGCCGGAAACCCGCGTCGGCCCGGTCGATGATCAGATCATCAATCTGCCGGAACGCAAGCCCGTCACGATGCGCGTCTCCCGCTGCCTGAAGGTGGTAGGCATGGACATTCCCGTTGAGGCCATGCACAACACGTTCACGCGTCTCGGCTTCGAATACACGTTCGACGGCGAAACCTTCACGGTTCAGGCACCGACGCATCGCTTCGACATCGAAATCGAAGAGGACCTCATCGAAGAAGTGGCCCGTCTCTACGGCTATGAAAAGCTTCCGGATCGTCCGCCGCTCGCCCGCATCGCGATGAAGTCTCCGAAGGAGGCCAGCCGAACGGGTCATGCGCTGCGCCGCGAAATGGCCGTCCTCGGCTATCAGGAACTCATCAACTTCTCGTTTGTTCCTGAAGCCTGGGAAAAGGACTTCGCCGCCAATGAAGCCCCGATCCGTCTGCTCAACCCGATCGCCAGCCAGCTCTCCGTCATGCGTACGCAGCTTATTGGCGGCCTCGTCGACATCCTGAAGTACAACCTTAACCGCAAGGCCGAACGCGTTCGCGTGTTCGAGCTCGGCCGCGTGTTCTTCCCGGATCCCGCCGTTCTTGACGGCCCGTGGTCTGTCAAGGGCGTTCGCCAGCCGTCTCACATTGCCGGTCTTGCCTACGGCACGGCCGACGATGTCCAGTGGGGTGTTGAAGCCCGCCGCGTCGACTTCTACGACGTCAAGGGCGATGTTGAACGTCTGGTTGCTCCGCTCAAGGCCCGCTTCGTGAAGGAAGTCTTCCCGGCTCTCCATCCGGGCCGCTCCGCCGCCATCTATGTGGGCGAGAAGCGCATCGGCTTCATTGGCGAGCTTCATCCGAAGCTTGTCCATGAATACGGCCTGCCCAATGCGCCGGTTGTCTTCGAACTCGAGGTCGAACCGCTCCTCACGCTCGATCTCCCGCGCTACGTGCCTGTGAGCAAGTTCCAGCCGATGCGCCGCGACGTTGCCGTCGTGGTTCCTGCCGACTTCGAGCTTCAGGTCCTCATGGACGCCGTTCGCGATGCCGCCGTTTCCGACGCTCGTCTCGGTGCGCTGACCTCCTTCGAGCTCTTCGACCTCTATCGTCCGAAGACTGAAGAGGGGGTTGCCGAGAAGTCTCTTGCCTTTGCCGTCGAGCTTAACTCGACCGGTGAGGAGGCTCTCACGGACGCCGAAGCCGACGCCGCCATGCACGCTCTCGTCGAGGTGCTCGAGCGCGCCGGCGCGCGTCTTCGCGCTTGATCAACGTCTTCATCGGGCGGCCGGCGTTCTCCGCATGAGGGCGCCGGCCGGAAATCCTCATGAAAGCTTTTACTGAATCAGGCGTTCTTTTTCCTGACGACTGGGAAAACGAGCCGGAAGAGCCCGCGCTCGAGCCCGTGCTCGAGCCTGCGTCCGATGTGCCTTCGAAGCCTGCGCGCCCGCGCCGCAAGCCCAAGGTCGCTGACGATGTTATGTCCGAGCCCGGCACGCCCTGCCTCAAGCGGGCGGATCTGGTTGAAATGCTCTGTTCCGAGCATGGACTGGATCTTGTCGAGAGCCGAGCCTTCGTGGCGAAGTTTTTCGACGTGATCTTCGCCCATCTTGCTCAGGGACATCAGGTCAAGCTCTCGGGGCTGGGCAAGTTTTCTGTTCGCCGCAAGGCGCCGCGTCCCGCGCGCAATCCCTGGACGGGCGACGCGGTCATGATCGATGAGCGCACGGTGGTCTGCTATCAGTCCTCCGACACGCTCAACGCTCGAATCTCCGAACAGCTCGGCAAGGAGAAGAAGGCTTGAGATTGGGCTGACAGCTCAAGATCAATCGCTTAAACATGGTATTTGATGCTCCTTTCTTGATTTTCCCGATCAAGTCAGGTAAACTTCAAATCCTTCGGGGCGTAGCGCAGCCTGGTAGCGCACTTGCATGGGGTGCAAGGGGTCGCGAGTTCGAATCCCGCCGCCCCGACCAAATCCAGGAAAAGAGGTTGTTCAATGAAGAACAGCCTCTTTTTTTTATCTCTACTTGGTACGAAACGACTTTGAGCGCCGTAAGATTCCCTTGAGGTTGGCGTTCTAAGATCTATCCTGGAAGCGTTTGCGCAAGGCAGACGCCTCATTATTCAGAATCCAGGAGAGACGTCATGACGCCACAGGAAGCCGTCAGTGCTTTTTTCAACACCATGAGGAGCGAGACCGATCAGGCAGGTCTCATGTACTCGCAGCTGGCCGTCGTTCAGGCGCTTGACCATATCATCGACCGCTGGGAAGACCTTAATCCGATCGCCCGAGACAAGGCCGGCAATCGAACGCATGAATGGCTCGGGCACCTCGAGACCGTATTCAAGAGCATGAGCATCGAGGAGCTCTGCGCCCACAAGTTCGACTTCTCCGCAGAACTTCATGAAATCGCCGATCGAGGAATTACCGAAGACCGCGTGATTCCCGACTACAAGGGCGACAATTTCCAGCGCGTCGCTCAGGCTCGCGCCATTCTCGCCGACGGCATATACAGTTCGGTCGACGGCGTCATCACGCACATCAGGGAGCAGGGCTGCCCCTATGCGCTTCATGCAACGAGCCTCGAAATCGTCCGCAAGCTCGCCGGCATTGATGTCGAGCGCTTCGGTGAAAAGAATTGTCCGGGTCAGGTCAAGATGCTCGAGACGATTGAAGCTCTTCGCAATTGAAGTATTATAAGTCGACATGTCTAGACGAGTGCCGGCATTGCGCATCACCCGCTGAGGCTTGATGCCGGTTGCTTCGATATGAGAAAAAAGGAGGAATGAAGTGCGTACTGCGTTCAAACTTCTGCCGGTTGCTGCCGGCATCTTCGCCGCGGCCTTTGCCGCACCGTCTCACGCCGTCGGAGGACCGAGCGGTCTGAAGGTGGGGTATGCCGTGCAGGGCACCCTTGGCGAAACGATCGTGAATCCGTACGGTCTTGCTCCGCTCACGGCCGTGATTAGGAACGGCGGCTACGTCCTTAAGCATGCGACGGTCCGCATTGTCCCGAAGGAGGGCGGCCAGGAGATCAAGTACGACGTTGGTCCGCAGACGCTTCGCACGCACGGCGGCATTCCGGTCTTCGGCCTTTATGCCGGCTGGCGCAATACGGTCGAGGTGACCTACACGCGCGTCTTCCTCGGCGAGGAGAAGACGGTCACGGAAAACTATGTGATCAATACCCAGCCCGCCTGGCTTGAGACGACCGGCAATCCCGACATTCCCCAGAACTTCATGACGGCCGAGGTGACGACGCCGGCGTCGAAGGAATTCTCCGACCGCCTCTATTTCATCAACAACCTCGGCGCAGCGGATTCCCGTGCCGGCCGTGCGGTATGGAACAATCCCGAGGGCGGCGCTCTTCAGTGGAACAATCCTCCTCGCAACGCCATTCTCGACACGAAGGGGGAAATCCGCTGGTACATGAAGGCCGACAAGATCTACGATCCCGAATCGATCTACAAGGCCGGCATC
>JAXZEJ010000267.1:0-5833 GCA_037424205.1 bacterium
CCGCCAGCCCGAGGCGCTTCTTGACGCGTTCGAGCAACGTCCCTGCAACGAGCTGTATGCCACAGCCTGGCTTTTGAGACAAGGCGAGGGCGTCAAGGCCTCCTTCGGGACAAAGGGCGAAGGCGAACCGGTCCTTCCCGCCTCGCTGCAGCTCGCCGCGGGTTTTGCATCGGGACGCCGCAGCTTCTCAACCGCCGGGGCGACGACCCTGGTCGAGTGGGAGTGCGCATGACCGCCCGGCACGACAGTTTCGTCGCATTTCAATGGCGCCGTCTGAAGACGGGGCTCTGCTGGAGCATTTTCGTCCTCGGCGGTCTGGGCCTCTCGATGACGTACTTCCCGTATCTGAGGCTTACCGTCAATGATCCGATCAAGCGCCGCTTGATGGCCCGCGCGATGATTGCGAGAAGCTTCAACTTCTTTGCCGATGCGATCCGGTGACTTGATGTCGCGGAGATCGATAGAGCTTCGCTCTCGAAGATGAGAACCCTCAGTGGCTCGATCATCATCGCCAATCATCCGACGATCCTCGACTATGTGCTGATCGCCTCGATGCTGCCCGAGATGGACTGTCTTGTGAAGGCGTCGCTAAGGCATAATTTCTTTCTCAAGCACGTGATTCGTGCGGCCGACTACATGTCGAACGACGGTTCGGCCGACACGCTTGACGAAATCGCCCGCCGCTTGAAGGCCGGCGAAAACATTCTGATCTTCCCGGAAGGCACGCGCACGACGCCGGGCGTTCCGATCAAGCTCAAGCGCGGCGTCGCCCATGCGTCGCTTCGCACGGGATGCCCGCTTGCGGTCGTGCACATCAAGTGCTCGCACGCGTGGCTCACGAAGCAGATGGAATGGTATGAAATTCCGCCCGTGAAACCCTCGATCACGCTATCCTTCGAAGGCATGATCGAACCTCAGGCTTATGTGAGGGACGGCGAGGAGGGCTTTTCGCTCGCCAGCCGCAGGCTCACCGAGGCCATGAGGCGCGAGCTGCTCAAGGCTTCCGGCCGCGAGCACGAAATCGAAGGCTAAAGATCAACAGAGATTTCCTGACCAAACGGATGCACTGATGAACAATCTGGAATACGAAATCAAGGCCCTCATCATCGAGGCTCTCAATCTTGAGGACATGACGCCTGAAGAGATCGAAACCGACGCGCCGCTTTTTGGCGAAGGCCTCGGTCTTGACTCCATCGACGCGCTGGAACTCGGCCTCGCCGTCAAGAAGCGCTACGGCGTGAACCTCTCGGGTGAAACCGAAGAGGTGCGCAAGCACTTCAGCAGCGTTGCCGCTCTCGCCGCCTTCATTCGCGAAAACTGCCCTGAAAAGAAGTAAGAAAATGCCGAAGACCTACACCAAGGAAGAACTGTTCGACGAAATCGTCCGCGTGATGGGCGAGCTCTTTGAAGTCGATACCACGGGCGTCACCCGCGAAAGCCGCCTCGTTGAGGATCTTGATCTCGACAGCATCGACGCCGTCGACATGATCGTGCATCTTCAGAACATGATCGGCCATCGCATCAAGCCCGAGGCCTTCAAGTCGGTCCGCACCGTGGGCGACGTGGTCGACGTCATCTACGAGTTCTCCCAGAAGAACGACGAAGCCGGCTGCTGATCGCCGGTGCGCCCCTTATGACGGGCACGATTCTCAATGCGGTCACGGCCGCCGTCATGGCGGTCTGGCCGATTTTCGTCCTTTACGCCGTCTCGAACGGCTTCATGACGCTTCTCCTTGCGGGGACCGCCTGCGTTCTCGGGGTGAGGCTTGTGCTCGCGCTTCTTGCGAAGACCGAAGCCGGCCGCCGGGGCCGCTGGCTGTCCGCCGCCGGACTCCTGCTCGTGGGACTCGCGGCGCTTCTTGACGAGGCCGACTGGGTGCTTTGGTATCCCGTTCTCGTCAATGCGTCGCTCCTCTCGATTTTCGGCGCATCGCTTGTTTCTGGCATGCCCGTCGTCGAGCGCCTGGCGCGCCTCGGCATGCGCGGAAAGCCTTTTCCGCCCGAGGCCGTCGCCTACACTCGTCGAGTGACGGCGGTCTGGTGCGGCTTCTTCGTCGTCAACGGCGCCATTGCCGTCGGCACGATTCTCTCCGGCGACCTGAAGCTCTGGGCTCTCTGGAACGGATGCCTAAGCTACGGCGCCATCGGCTGCCTCATGGGCGGTGAATATCTTTATCGGAAGCTTGTCAAGCATGTCTGAAGTCGAGCGCTCTCCCATTGCCGGATGGCTTGAAGGCCGTCTTGATGCGCCCGCCGCACTTCACGCGGACGGCGCCGTCACGACGCGTGCGGAATTCGCGAGAAAGACGGCCTGCGCGGCCCGTGCCTGCGACGGGCTTCCTCCGGGATCGCGCATTGCAATCGAAGCCGCGGGCCCGCACGACTTCGCCGTGCTTCTTTCGGCCGTTCTCTGGTCGGGCTGCGTGCCGATCCTCTTTGCCGGACGCGGCGCGCAGTATGAAGTGCTCGCCGGTGAGTTCGATGCCGTTCTGACGACCGATTCCGACAAAACCTTCCCGAAGCCTGCGCTTCGGGCCGACATGAATGCCGAGCCTGTGTCCGCCCGCAGCCTGAAGGCGCCCGAGGCGGAGAGGCCGCTCATTCTTTTTACGTCCGGGTCTTCGGGCATTCCGAAGCGCATCGTCAAGACCGTGGGGCTCATGAGCCGCGAGGCCGAAATCACCTGCAGGCTTTTCGGCCGCTTCCTTGACGGCGCCGTGATCTGTCCGACTGTTGATCCGAGGCACCTCTACGGCCTCACCTTCGCCATCTGGATGGCCATGACGGCCGGGACGCCCGTGGCCGATGCGCGAACGGTCTATCAGGAGCAGCTTCTCGGCTGGAATCGTCCGGTTGCGCTCGTGACGACGCCCACCTTCATGCGCATGCTCGACACGGCGCTTCCCAAGCCCGACATCGCCTTCTGCCTCTCAGCGGCGGGCGTCCTTGACGAAGAGGCGCTTGCCCGCATGCACGGCTGGGCCGGCTGTGCGGTTCACGAAATCTACGGAAGCACGGAAACCGGCGTCGTGGCTTCGAGAAGGCACGACGGCGGAATCCTGAATCCCGACTGGAACCTGATCGACGAGGGGACGCTTGAGGAGACGCCCGAAGGCTGGCGTCTCGCGTCGCCCCTTCTGCCCGGCGGAACGACGCTTCTCGATGACAGGCTCGCGCTTTCTTCCGATCATGTCTTTAGGCTTCTGGGCCGCAGGGATCGCATCGTCAAGATCGGCGAAGTGCGTCTGTCGCTGACTGAAATCGAACGCGCCGTGAGAGAGGCCTTCGGCCTTGAGGCGCGCGTTCTGCCCGTGAGGCAGGCCGGCCGCACCGTGATCGGCGCGGTGGTCTGCGAGCGAGCGTCGCCGGGCTGGACGGGGCGCTGTCCCAACCGCATCGAAACGACGGCGGGTCTTGCCGGCAGGCTCGATCCGCTGGCACGTCCGCGTCTCTGGCGCCATGTGGCCGACTGGCCGACGGACGCCCACGGATAGGTGGTCGTGCCTATGCTTGCAGAACTCTATAAAACTAAGGAAACTCATCATGGCTGACGATCTGCACATTGCGGTGGAAGTGCTCGCCAAAACCGAATCCTCTCTTGAGGCGCGGCTTGTTCTCAAGGAAGGCATGTCCGTTTTCGAGGGCCATTTCCCGACGCTCGCGATTCTGCCGGGCGTCGTGCAGCTCAACCTTGTCGAGACGCTTGCCGCCCAATGGTGCGGACGTGCGCTTCGCATCGCCTCGATTCCGCAGATGAAGTTCACGATCCCGCTTCGTCCGGGGGATGCCGTTCTGGTGAAGCTCGGCTTCAAGCCGGACGAGTCCGGCGTCGTCGCGACGTTTGCGCTCGAGAAGGAAAAGCCCGACGGCGTCGTGCCCGCGAGCCGCGGCCGCATCGTCTTTGTCTACAAGTAATTGAGGAACGGACGTCATGACCGACTTTCGCCCGGTTGTCATCATTCCCTGCCGAAACCACGGGCTCACGCTTGAGCGCGTGCTCGACGGCCTCAAGCCTCTCGGCCTGCCCGTCGTCGTGATCGACGACGCGAGCGACGAGGAGAGCGCCCGCGAACTCGACCGTCTGGCCGCCGTCCGTCCCGAGATGACGCTGCTGCGCCATGACGTCAACAAGGGGAAGGGCGGCGCGCTGCTGACCGGCTTCAGGCACGTCGAAGCGCTCGGCTTCACGCACGCGCTTCAGGTTGACGCCGACGGCCAGCACGATCTTGCCGACGCGCCCGTGCTTCTGGAAAATGCCCGCCGGCATCCCCGCACGCTCTGGTCCGCGCGTCCGCTTTACGACGAGTCCGTTCCGAAGAAGCGCCTCATCGGCCGCTACGTCACGCATGCATGGGTCTGGATTGAGACGCTCAGCTTCGAAATCGTCGACAGCATGTGCGGATTCCGCGTCTATCCGATCAAGGAGACGATGGAGATTTTCAGGACGCGCAAGGTCGGCCTCTTCATGGATTTCGACTGCGAGATCATGGTGCGCCTCTACTGGCTGGGCCTTCCGGTGCGCTTCATCAGGAGCCGCGTGATCTATCCCGAGGACGGACGCTCGAATTTCCGCATGTGGGAGGACAACATCCGCATCTCCAGGATGCATGCGCGCCTGTGCATCGAAAGCCCGCTCTGGTGGCCCAACCGCATTCGCAGGCTTTTTCGCCGCGAAGAGGCTTGAGATGACGGCGCCTTCTGAAAATGTACACTGGAGCACCACGCCCGAGCGACGCGGCATGTGGGGACTGAAGCTTCTCTGGTTGCTCTACCGAATCGGCGGCCGTCCGCTCTTCACGCTCATTGGCGCACCCGTGGCGCTCGTATTCCGGCTGACCGGCACGCGAGCCCGAAAGGCGAGCGACAAGTTCCTGTTGCGCGTCGCCGAGCGCCGAGAGTCGCTGGGGATGCCGCCCGTGAAGGTGTCCGGCTTCACGCACTTCCGCGCCTTTGCCATGAGCATGCTCGACTGCCTGGCCGCCTGGGCGGGCGATCTGAAGCTTGCCCGCGACGTTGATTTCGCGGACGAGGAGAGCAGGCGTCTTCTTTGCGAGCCCACGCCCGACGGCAAGGGGAGGCTGGTCCTGGTTTCTCATATCGGCGTAGCCGAAGCAACCCGCGCGCTTGCGCAGCATGACCGCGCCGTGCCGGTCTGGGCGCTGGTGTTCGACCGTCATGCGCCGCGATTCAAGGCGATGCTCGAGTCCGTCGCTCCCGACGCCTCGCGTCATGTGATCGCCGTCGATCAGCTGGGCGTCGAGACCGCCTCGATGCTGCAGGACGCAATCGCACGAGGCGAATGGGTGGCCATCGCCGCCGACCGCACGCCCAACGATGCGCTCACCCGGTCCGACCGATCGGTGACGGCCGACTTCATGGGACACAGGGCGCCGTTCCCGGCCGGCCCCTTCATTTTGGCATCGCTCCTGAAGTGCGGCGTCGTGACGCTCTTTGCCGTGAGATGGGGCGATCGCATTCTCATCAAGTGCCGTCCCTTTGCGGATGAAGTGAGGCTGCCGAGGCGAGGCCGCGAGCCTGAACTCGAACGCCTTGCCGGACTCTGGTCGGAGCGCCTTGAGGCGGAAGCCCTCGAGCATCCCGCCCAGTGGTTCAATTTCTATGATTTCTGGCACGAGGAGGAATCATGATTCGTTTTTTCAAGAAGTTTGCGCTCGCCTTCATTGCCGCATTGCTTCTCACCTTCGTCTGGTTCAAAACGGCTGCGGCTGCCGATGCGAACGGCATGGCGCGCCTTGAGGCGCTCGCCGGGCGCCTCAACGACTTCTCGACGCTCGAGGCGGACTTTACCCAGAAGCGCACGCTCGGGGCCACG
>JAXZEJ010000268.1:0-1634 GCA_037424205.1 bacterium
GGCCGGACACATCAGGGCGCGTGCGAGCGCAATGCGGTTGCGCCAGCCGCCCGAAAAGTCGTAAACCGGACGGTCGACGTCGGACTGGCTGAAGCCGAGGCCGGCCAGAATCGTACGGGCTTGTGCGACGATCGCGCCTTCGTTGAGCTCGGCAAGGTTGGCGTGAGCCTGAGCGAGGCGCATGTCATCGCCGGACTTTTCCGCTTCGACGAGTGCTGCGCGGGCGGCTGTGAGAGGCGCGTGGCCTCCGAGCACGAAGTCGACGGCCGGGATGTTGTCGGCAACGAACGACTGCGCCACGTGCGCAATGCGGTCGTGCGGCGGGGTTTCAATGTCGCCGTCCTCGGGGGAAAGATCGCCGAGGATGGCTGCAAAGAGCGTTGACTTGCCGCATCCGTTCGGGCCGACAAGGCCGATGCGCTCGCCGGGCGCCGCGGTGAGCGTCGCGTGACGGTAGAGAACGCGGGTGCCGCGGGAGAGCGCAAGGTTGAGAAGTCGGAGCATGACGCGGGATTACTGTTCAAAGTAGTTGAGAAGCGCTTCCTTCGTGACGAGGAAGACCTGGTCGTCGCCGCCCGAGGTGGTGAGCCAGGTGATTTCGAGGCCCGGGAACGTTGCTTCGACGGCTTCGGCGCCGTCGCCCACTTCAATCACGATCATGCCGCCGTCATTGAGGTGTGCGGCAGCTTCGGGGAGCATGCGGCGCACGACGTCCATGCCGTCGTCGCCGGCGCCGAGCGCCATGGCGGGTTCGTGGCGGTATTCGGCGGGCAGCGCATCCATGCTGGCCTGCGTGACGTAAGGCGGGTTCGAGATGATGAGGTCGAACGTGCGGCCCTGCAGGTTTTCAAAGAGGTCGCCCTGAACGAGTTCAAGCGTTTCCTCCATGCCGTAGTCGCGGCGGTTGATCTTGGCGACTTCAAGCGCGTCGGGCGAGAGATCGGAGCCCGTCACCTCGGCGTTCGGGAAGGTGCCCTGAGCGAGGATGGCGAGGCAGCCCGAGCCCATGCAGAGATCGAGCACGCTGCCGACTTCATAGGGATCCTCAACCCAGGGAGCAAGATCTTCTTCGAGAAGTTCGGCAATGTAGGAGCGCGGAATCAGGGCGCGTTCATCAATATAGAAGCGGTGTTCGGTGAGCCAGGCCTCGCGGAGCAGATAGGCGGTCGGGATCTTCTCGTGGACGCGGCGGTCGATGAGGTGAACGAGGCGGGAGAGCTCGTTGTGCGTAAGCGCAGCGTCAAGGAACATGTCGAAGTGGTCGAACGGAAGCTTGAGGCCGCGGCAGATGAGGAAGGAGGCTTCCTCCCAGCTGTCGGGAGAGCCGTGACCGTAAGAGATATCCGCGTTCTCCATTTCGGTGATAGCCCAGCGGAAGACGTCGCGGATGGTCTTCAGATTGTGAATGGGGTCATCAAGCAGCGGAGCAATTTCGTACATGGCGGTATCCAGTAAAAAGGCAGGCGCTCAATAGAGGCGCCTGCGGGATCGCAGAAAAGGGAAGGCGCGCAGACGAAGCTTCTGCAATGAGGAGCCGCACAGGCGCGTCTTCGGCAATGTTCGACATTATAAGGGTGCCGGGGCTGTCATTCTCATCCGCAGGGGCGGATGAGGAGGCGTGTGTATTCGGCGGG
>JAXZEJ010000269.1:0-1404 GCA_037424205.1 bacterium
CTCGGTTGCAGGCCAAAACCGGCGTGTCAAGCGGGATTGTTCTCTATGGATTGCACATGTTGTCAGGGTTTCTCCCGCTAGGAATTCGAATTGGAGGTCGTTAAAAATAGACGGCGTTGCGATGTCCGGACCGGGCATGTGCACGTATTTGGAACAAAGAGTTCGGTTATCGACCAATAAACCAAATTGAAGGAAAGGAAGACATGAATTTCAAGAAGACGCTTATCTCCGTTGCTCTCACGCTTTCTGCGGGCTTTGCCATGGCTGCTGACCTGCCTCAGGTCGCGATTCTTGCCACGGGCGGCACGATTGCCGGCACCGCAGCCTCTGCTACCCAGACGACGGGCTACAAGGCAGGCGACCTGGCCATCCAGACACTGATTGATGCCGTGCCTCAGATCAAGGACTACGCCACGGTGACGGGCGAGCAGATCGTCAAGATTTCGTACAACAACATCACGGACGACGTGCTTCTTACGCTCGCGAAGCGCTGCAACGAACTCCTTGCCGACCCGAAGGTGAGCGGGGTCGTCATCACCCACGGCACCGACACGCTTGAAGAAACCGCTTTCTTCCTGAACCTTACGGTCAAGAGCAAGAAGCCCGTGGTGGTGATCGGCGCCATGCGTCCCGCAACGGCCATTTCGGCCGATGGTCCGATGAATCTTCTCAATGCCGTGCGCATCGCTGCCGACCCGAAGGCGCAGGACCGCGGCGTGCTCGTGGCCCTGAACGACCAGATTTCGAGCGGTCGCGACGTGACGAAGACCAATACCACGAACGTCGCCACGTTCAGCTCTCATGACCTCGGCTTCCTCGGCTACGTCGCCGGCGGCAAGAACTATTACTTGCGCAATCCGGCCACGCGCCATACGTATCAGAGCGAATTCGACGTTTCCAAGCTTGAAAAGCTTCCGCGCGTCGACATTCTCTACACGCACGCGAATGACGACCGCGTGCTCGCCGACGCTTCGATTGCGGCGGGTGCCAAGGGCATCGTGCATGCCGGCTCCGGCAACGGTTCCGTTCACAAGGGGACGAAGCCTGCTCTCGTCGAAGCCGTGCAGAAGGGCGTGACGGTCGTCCTTTCCTCGCGCACCGGCTCGGGCGTTGTCTGTCCGGACGCCACCGGCATTTCGGCTGAAGGCTTCGTCGACAGCCGCACGCTCAACCCGCAGAAGGCCCGCATCCTTCTTCAGCTTGCTCTGACGAAGACTAGCGATCCGAAGGAAATCAACCGAATGTTTGACGAGTATTAATCACTTTTCGCCTGACGTTCCCGGGAGGGGAAAAACCCTGCTGAGAAAGGCTTGACAAACCTGCTTGCGCCCGGATTCTTCACGGAGTCCGGGCGTTTTTGTCAGATGCGCGGGAAAAACCGTTGTTGGGAGAGGAAAATCGCTT